>NZ_JALFGV010000101.1:0-9875 GCF_022777125.1 Lawsonibacter sp. | reverse complement strand
CCCTTTTTGCGCCGGCGGCAGGGCGCTTCCGCCAACGCCTAATGCGGCCGCTCGGGCCTCATCCGGTCCAGGGGGCGGTACACGACGAAATACATGGTGATAATGCAGGCCAGGCCTCCGATCACGTTGGAGATGGGCTCGGCCAGATACACCCCGTCCACCCCCAGGCCCAGCGGCGGAAGGAGCAGCGTCAGGGGCGCCACGATAAAGGCCTTGCGCAGCAGGGAAAAAAAGACCGCCTGCCTGGACTTTCCAAGGCCAACAAAGGTAGATTGTCCCACGAACTGAAAGGACATGAAAAAGAACGTGGCGAAGTAAATGCGAAACGCCCGGATCCCTTCGGCGATCAGGTCGGGTTCATCGTTGAAGATCCGGATCAGGGTCTCCGGAAAAACCAGCGTCAAGGCCCAGACCACAATGGAATAGCCTACCGTCACCACGGCGGTGAACCGGATGCCCTGCCGCACCCGCCCGTATGCTCCGGCTCCGTAATTATAGCCCAGCACCGGCTGGCAGCCGTGGGTGATGCCCGTGACCGGCATGGAGATGACCTCCCGGATGGAGTTGACCACGGTCATCACGCCCACATACAGATCCCCGCCATAGTGCTGGAGGCTGGCGTTGCACAGGATCTGCACCAGGGAATTGGTCAGGGCCATGACAAAGCCGGAAAGGCCCAGGCCGAGGATGCGCTTCACCCGGGCGGCCTGAAGATGGAAGGCAGACAGGCGCAGGCGCAGGATGACCTTCTTTCCCGTCAGGAATTTCAGCACCCAGGCGGCGGAGCAGGCCTGGGAGAGGATGGTGGCCAGAGCCGCGCCCTTCACGCCCAGATCCAGCGCAAAAATGAAGATGGGGTCCAGCACGATATTCACCACCGCCCCCAGGGCCACGGTGAGCATGCCCATCACGGAAAAGCCCTGGGCGTTGATGAAGGGATTCATCCCAAGCCCGATCATCACAAACAGGGTCCCCAGCAGGTAAATGGTCAGATAGTCGTTGGCGTAGGGAAAGGTCACGTCGCTGGCCCCGAACAAATACAGGATGGGACGCCGGAACACGAGGCAGAACACGGACAGCCCCGCGCCGAACAGCAGCAGCAGCACAAAGGAGTTGCCCATGATGCGCTCGGCCTCTTCGTTCTCCCCCCGCCCCCGGTGGATGGAGCACAGGGGCGAGCCGCCCATACCGCACAGGTTGGCAAAGCCCATCAGAATGGAAATGATGGGCAGGCACAGCCCCAGGCCGGTCAGGGCCAAATGGCCCGGCAGACGGCCCAGGTACATCCGGTCCACGATATTATAAAGAATATTGATGAGCTGCGCCACCGTCATGGGCACAGCCATACGCAGAATATTGCGGGGCACGCTCCCCTTGGAAAAGTCGTTGGCGTCGGCAGCCACCCTTGGCCCCCCTCTCTTGCTTTTTTACAGAAAATAGGCTTTAATATAATATTATAACTTCTTTTATCCTGTTGGACAAGAGGGAGGGATCGTCTATGCAGCCGCTTTGCGCAGATACGCTTTTACCGGACGCCCGGCGGCTTTTGCCGGAGCTCCGGTCTCTGAAGGACGACCTGCACCGGCATCCGGAACTGAGCTTTCAGGAAACACGTACCACGGCGCTTCTGAAGGCGCGCCTGACCGGCCTGGGCCTGGAGCTGGCGGAGCTTGGCATGCCCACCGGCGCGGCCGCCCTGCTGCGGGGCGGCCGGCCAGGCCCCACGGTCGCCCTGCGCGCCGACATCGACGCCATCGCCCAGCAGGAGGCCCCCCGGGAAGGAGCGCGGTCGGAGGTCCCCGGCGTGATGCACGGCTGCGGGCACGATTTTCATACCGCCTGTCTCTGGGGCGCGGCCCGGCTGCTGTCCCAGCGGCGTGAGGCGCTGGCGGGAAACGTGGTTTTCCTGTTCCAGCCCGCCGAGGAGATCACGCAAGGCGCCCGGGCCATGCTGGAGCACGGCCTGCTGGAGAAGCTTCCCGCCCGGCCCCGCTGCCTGTTCGGCCTTCATAACCGCCCCGAGCTGCCCGCCGGGACCATCGCAGTCATGGAAGGGCCGGTGATGGCCGGGAAATCCCACTTCACCATCACCCTTCACGGCAAGGCGGGCCACGGGGGCTCGCCGCACAAGTGCGCCGATGTGATCGTGGCGGCCTCCGCGGTGGTGAGCGCCCTGCAAACGGTGGTCAGCCGCAGTACCGATCCGCTGGACAGTCTGGTGTGCTCCGTGCTCTCCATCCACGCGGGCACGCCGGAAAACTTTGTCCCTGATACCCTGACGATGACGGGCAGCATCCGCGCCCACGACGGCGCGGTCCACGCCCGGGCCGAACAGCGGCTCCAGATGCTGGCCGAGGGCGTGTCCGCCGCTTACGGCTGTACCGCCCAAGTGACCTTCCAGCCCGGCGTGCCCGCCACCGTCAACTCCCCCGCCCTGACCGCCCTGGCCCGCAGGGCCGCCGAGGCCCTGGCCGGGAAGGCCAACGTGCTTTGCCCCCCGCCCGATATGGGCTCGGAGGACTTTGCCGTGCTCGCCCGTGAGATGCCCGCCTTCTTCTACTGGCTGGGTTCCGGCTTCCCCGGCCGGGCCAACGCCTGCTGGCACAGCGAGCGCTTTTGCACCGACGACTCCGCACTTCCTCTGGGCGCCGCCCTGCTGGCGCAGTCGGCCCTGTTGGGGCTGGACGCCCCTGAGGAGCCGCTCCATTAAAACGCGCCCCGGACGTCCAAGCCGTCCGGGGCGCCGCTGTGCCGGATCAGATCCGTTTCCACTCCACGCCGTTGGGCGTATCCTTGATCTCAACGCCCATGGCCTTCAGCTGGTCCCGGATGGCGTCGGCCTTCCCCCAGTCCTTGGCGCGTTTGGCCTCGGAGCGCCGGGCGATGAGCGCCTCGATCTCCGCGGCCCCCTCGCCGGACGCAGCCTGGGCCTGCTGCTCCTTCCGGGCGGCGGCGCGCTCCAGCAGCTCCAGTCCCAGCACCTGGTCGTAGCTTGCGATCAGCGCGCGCTTGGTCGCGTCGTCCAGGTCCGCCTTGAGCACGTCGTACAGGGCGGTGACCCCCAGGGAGGTGTTCAGGTCGTTGCCCACCGCCTCCCGGAAGGCCGCCTCGTACTGCGCCGCTGCCTGTGCGTCCACCGCACCCGCTTCAGTGAGAGCGGCCACGCGGGAGACCAGCTTATCGTAAGCGGCCTTGGCATTGTCCAGGTTTTCCCACGAAAACACCAGCGCCTTGCGGTAGTGGGACTGAAGGCAGAACAGCCGGTAGACCAAGGGATCATATCCCCGCTCCTCCAGGGTGGAGACGGTGGTGAAGCCGCCCTTGGACTTCGACATTTTCCCTCCGGCCGTGTCCAGGTGGGCCACGTGCATCCAGTAGTTGCACCAGGGATGGCCCAGATAGGCCTCGGACTGGGCGATCTCGTTGGTGTGGTGGGGGAAGGCGTTATCCACGCCGCCGCAGTGGATGTCCAGATGCTCCCCGCAGTATTTCATGGAGATGCAGGAGCACTCAATGTGCCAGCCTGGATAGCCCACCCCCCAGGGGGAATCCCACTTGAGGGCCTGGTCCTCGAACTTGGACTTGGTAAACCACAGGACAAAGTCGTTCCGGTTGCGCTTGTTGGCGTCTGCTTCCACGCCCTCCCGCACGCCTACCGCCAGATCCTCCTCGTCGTGGTCGTTGAAGACGTAGTATTTCGCCAGCTTGGAGGTGTCGAAATACACGTTGCCCCCCGCCGTATAGGCGTAGCCTTTCTCCAGCAGGGCGGAGATCACCTTGATATAGTCCCCGATCATGCCGGTGGCAGGCTGCACCACGTCGGGATACTTGATGTTGAGCTTTTTGCAGTCGTCAAAAAAGGCGTCGGTATAGAATTCTGCGATCTCCATGACGCCCTTATGCTCCCGCTTGGCCCCCTTGAGCATCTTGTCTTCGCCGGTATCCGCGTCGGAAGCCAGATGGCCCACGTCGGTGATGTTCATGACCCGCAGCACGTCATAGCCTTCGTAGCGCAGGAATTTCTCCAGCACGTCCTCCATGATGTAGCTGCGCAGGTTGCCGATATGGGCGAAGTGGTAAACGGTGGGGCCGCAGGTGTACATCTTCACCTTGCCCGGCTCCCGGGCAACGAAGTCCTCTTTTTTGTGGGTCGCGGAATTATACAGTTTCATACGTTTTTACTCCTTGCCTGTTCATCCAGTAATTGTTCCAGCCACTCCAGCCGGGAGCTGAGGGCCTGCAGTTCCTTTTGCACGGGGTCCGTCACGTGGATCTGATCCACCTGGCCGGCATAGTCCACCTTCTCGCCCGCGATCCGCACCACCCGCGCCGGTACGCCCACGGCGGTGGAGTCCGGCGGGATCTCGCTCAGGACCACCGCGTTGGCGGCGATACGGGAATTATCCCCCACCTTGAACGGTCCCAGCACCTTGGCCCCGGTGGAGACCAGCACATTGTTGCCCAGCGTGGGGTGACGCTTGCCCTGGTCCTTACCGGTACCGCCCAGGGTCACTCCGTGATAGATCAGGCAGTCGTCCCCCACCTCGGCGGTCTCGCCGATGACGATGCCCATGCCATGATCGATGACCAGCCTGCGTCCGATTTTGGCGCCGGGATGGATCTCGATCCCCGTCCAGCAGCGGCTCCACTGGGAGACCACCCGGGCCAGGAATTTCAGCCTGCGGCAGTACAGGAAATGGGCGATCCGATGGTAAATGACGGCGTGCACGCCGGGGTAGAGCAAAAAAATCTCCAGGCGGCTGCGGGCCGCCGGGTCGCGGGCCTGATACGCCCGCAGGGTCTCGCCGAGTCTGGTCATAAGCGGCTCCTCTCGCGCAAAAAATCTTCCACGGCCCGGTTAAAGGCCGCGCTGTTTCGGTTTGCAATAAAGTGGTCCCCAGGCAGGATGACCAGCTCCGCCCCCGGAATGGAGGCGCAGATGCGCCGGGTGTGGCCGGCGCGGATCATATCCCGCTCTCCTGCAATCACCAGGGTGGGCATGGTCAGCGCACCCAGCGAAGCCGGATCGATGTGCGGCTGTGTGACCATGAGGCCCAGCCGTTCCTGCTTTGCGGCCGCCCTGGGATCGAACCTGGCGCAGAGGCCGGCCAAAGCCCAGCCCAGACAGATGGGCAGTTGTACCGACGCCCGGACTCCCCCGGGGTTCAGGTTCGCCCCGTTGAGGATCAGCGTCTGCACATACTCCGGCCAGCGCAGGGCAAAGAGCAGAGCGATGTTGGCCCCGTCGGAAAATCCCAGCAGATGGACCCGGCGCAGCCCCCGTCCATCCAGGAATTCCTTTAGATCCAGGGCAAATTGCTCCAGCGTGAAGGGTGCGCTGCCCCGCGGACTTTGCCCATGGCCGCGGGTATCCACCGCGATCACGCGGTACGTTTGGGCGAAGTGTTCCAACTGGCGGTGGAAGTAACCGCTCTCTTCCCCGTTTCCATGGAGGAGCACCAGGGGAAATCCGCTCCCCCGCTGCGTATCATGCAGGTCGATGTCCATGGCGCCCCCCCTGTCCGCAAAACGAAAAACGCCTCTTATGCCCGCAGGCATAAGAGGCGACAAAATCGCGGTTCCACTCTCATTTCTCACTTGAAAGCCGTTAACGGGGCCAACCGGGGATACTCCCACCGCTCCCGGACGCACTTGGCCCGGTTCCTCCCTGGGCGCGCTCTCAGCCGGTGACGCTCCCTCTCTGGCGGGTCTTTGCCGGGTTACTCTTTCCGTTCCTCGCGGTCGTTTCCTATGCTTTAGTATATTATCACGCGGGTGCGATGGTGTCAAGCGCCGCCTTGAAAAGCCGGGCGCGCCGTGATCAGCTGTAACCAGATCTAACGCGGGATACCCGTTCCGGTTGGCTGACCGGGCGCTCTCCCGGCCGTATCCTATCCAAAAGGGGGTATTCCTTTGCGCCGTATTCTGGCCCAAAACCTGAAGCGGCTGCGGCGCCATTACACCCTGGATACGCCGGCGAAGGCCGCCGCCGCAGAGCTGTCGGGGCACGCGGCGATCAGCCGCGCCCATGCGGAAAGGGGCTGCAAATACGCCGGATCCCTGCCCGTCCGGCCGGACCCCGGCGGAAAGGCCATGAAGCTCCAATGGTTCTTCGAACAGACACAGCGCGCACCGGCAGGCCGCCCAGCGGCCTGCCGGTGCGCGTCAGCCGGACAGCAGGATGCGGTCGTTGTCCAGTCCCTTCCCCACGCCCGCCTTGAAGCGCTCCAGCAGGTCGCTGACGGTGAGGCCCGAGCGCTCTTCGCCGGACACATCCAGCACGATGCGGCCGGAATCCATCATCAGAGTGCGGTTGCCCAGGGACAGGGCCTGCTGCATATTGTGGGTGATCATCATGGTGGTCAGCTTATGCTCGGCCACGATGTCCCGGGTAAGCCCCAGTACCTTTTCCGCCGCGCCGGGGTCCAGGGCGGCGGTGTGTTCGTCCAGCAGCAGCAGCTTGGGGGGCACCATGGTGGCCATCAGCAGGGTCAGCGCCTGCCGCTGTCCGCCGGAGAGCAGGCCAACCGGCTGGCGCATCCGGTCCTCCAGGCCCATGTCCAGCAGGGCCAGCCGGTCCCGGAAGCGGGTCTTTTCCGCCCGGCTCACCCGGGAAAACCAGCCGCCGCTTCCCGCAGCCAGGGCCAGGTTCTCTTCGATGGTCATACCGGGGGCGGTGCCCCGCAGAGGGTCCTGGAACAGGCGGCCGATGCGCTTGGCCCGCCGATACTCCGGCTGGAAGGTAATGTCCCGCCCGGCAAGCAGAATGGAGCCGGAGTCGGTGAGGAAGCTGCCTGAGATTGCGTTGAACAGCGTGGACTTGCCCGCGCCGTTGGAGCCGATGATGGTGACGAAATCCCCCCGCTCCAGGTGGAGGGACAGCCCGGTCAGCGCCTGCTTTTCGTTGACAGTGCCTGGGTTAAAGGTCTTTGAGATGTTGGAAATGGTCAGCATGGCTTACCGCCCTCCCTTCGCCGTGCCGCTGCGGTGGGACAGGCGGCGGCGGATCATGGGCCATCGGCGCTTCAGATAGGGCCCGGAGATGGCCAGCACCACGATGACCGAGGACACCAGCTTGAGCATGAAGGCCGGCATGTTGAAGCGCAGGGCCACGGTGTATACCAGCCGGAACAGGAAGGAGCCCAGCACCACCCCCACGGCCCGGCTGAGGATGCTCCCCCTGCCCAGGATGGTGCGGCCGATGAGCAGGGAGGCCAGGGCAATGGTCACCATACCCGTGCCGATGTTGATCTCCGCCGACTTCTGAGACTGGGCCAGCAGGCAGCCGGACAGGCCGGTAAAGGCGTTTGCCACGCACAGGCCCACGGTAGTGGTGAAGATGGGATTGATGGAGGAGGCCCGCACCATGTCCGGGTTGTTGCCGGTGGCCCGGATGGCAAGCCCCAGCTTCGTATTCAGGAACAGCGTCAGCACCGCCAGCGCCAGCGCCACTGCGGCCAGGGCCACCACAAGCTTATACTGCCCCGCCAGGGGGGTGCCCTCCAGCCGATCCTTGACCAGGGTGAAGACCGTCTCCGCCTTGTTCATGTTCAGCAGGGAGGCGCCGCTCATGACCGCGATATTGATGGAATAGAGCGCGGTATTGACGATGATGCCGGCCAACAGGCTGTCCACCCCCAGCCGGGTCTGGAGCAGAGCGGTAATGAAGCCGGAGCACACCCCCGCCGCCATGGCCGCGGCCAGCGCCAGGAAGGGGTGACCGGAGAGGGCCACCGCGGCCCCGACCGCAGCCCCCAGGGTAAAACACCCGTCGGTGGACAGGTCGCACACATTGAGCATGGAATAGCTCAAAAACAGCGCCAGTACGGTCAGCGAGCAGATCAGCCCAAGCTCCAGGGCGGTCTGGCCCAGGGAGAGGACGGTCGTCAGGTCCATATCGGACAAGCCTCCTTAAGACGCGCCGCGGGGACCGCTTCACGCGATCCCCCGGCGTCTGCGTATGGAATCGGGATGATGATTGAGACGGTGGAAAAGCGCTTCGCCGCTTCTTCCGGAAGGCTGCACGAACGCTTCCCCCTGCGCTCTTGCGAAATGGCCGGCATACCGTTCACGAGAAGCGTCATTTCCGGCGCGCAGCGCGGGGAGGAGGGCATGCTTCTGCCGGGCGCTCCTGCGGGAGGGCTTTTCGACAAGCCGGATTATTGGGCCAGTTCGCCGAAGCTCTCGGCCGTGGTGATGGTGGCGACCTTGGTGCACAGAGGCGCGAAGGCAGCCTCTACGGCATCGAAATCCAGCCCCAGCGCCGCGCAGGTATCGGTATTGACGGTCGCGGTGCCGTTATCGAAGGTCATGACCGGGGTGGAAGCCGGGTCGCTGCCGTCCAGCAGGATGCCGGCGGCCATATTAGCGGTCTCCACGCCCAGATTGGCATAGTCCACACCATAGCCCAGGAACGCTCCGTTCAGGGCAAAGGAGTCGGCGCCGGTATAATGGGGGATCCCCGCTTCGATAAAGGTCTCATAGATGGACAGCTCGGCGGTCATAATGGTATTGTCGGTGGGTGTAAAAACGGCGTCCACCCCGTCGGCCACCAGGGCCTGGGCGGCCAGCATCACCTCGTCGGTGGTCGTGCCGGTACGCTCCACGTAATCGATATGATTGGCCTCCAGGAACTCCTTGGCGTGGGCGATAGGCGTGGCGGAGGAATCCTGGCCCTGGTCGTACAGCAGGCCGATCTTGGATGCCTCTGGGTCGGCGGCCAGGATCAGATTCATGATGGAGTTGGTATCCAGGTAATCAGAGGTGCCGGTCAGGTTGGCGCCGGGGGCCTCCAGGCTCTCCACGACGCCGGCGCTCACCGGGTCGGACACGGCGGAGAAGACCACGGGGATCCGGTTATCCTCGGTCGCGGCCTGCATGGCCATGGCCACCGGGGTGGCCACGCCCACCATCAGGTCCACATCGTCGGCAATGAAGTTGGCAATGATCTGGTTCATTACGTTGGAGTCGGCGTTGCAGTTGTCATAGGAGACCTCAAAGCGCACGCCCTTCTCTTCTCCGATAGCGGCCAGCCGGTCCCGGATGTTCTCCACGATCTGGTTCAGGGAGGCGTCGTCCACGTAGTTGCAGATGCCCACCTTGTAGACGGCGGCGGGCTCTCCGGCGGGGGGAGTATCGCCTCCGGCGGGCGTGGGAGAGGCGGCGGGGCCGGAACAGGCGGCCAGAGACAGGGTCAGGGCCGCGGCGGCGGCCAGGGAGACGAGTTTGGTTCCAGTGTGCAGTTTCATGTTCGTTTCCTCCAATAAAGTAAAATCCAGGCGGCAGATGGAGCCGGCCCCTTGCCGGGGGCGCCGGGGCTGAAGCGCAAAAAAACGCTTTTGCCCCATTGCTGGGACAAAAGCGTTTGAACGCTCCTGCGATACCACCCAAATTGACGTTAAAAACGTCCGCTCGCTTCACGCACCATCATGCGTGCCCGATGGGTAACGGGTGGGGTCCCGTCGGCATCTACTTGGTCGCCCGTTCAAGCCGCCCTCAGAAGTCCATTCGCCGGTCCCCTCAGGCCCCGATCTCACCCTCCGGGGCTCTCTTTGCATCGGAATCGCCGGTTACTTCTCTTCCTCACAGGTTTGCGTGGTTCAATTGTTATAACGCATTATACGCACCTGTTCAGACTTTGTCAACCCTTTTTTTGCGCAGGAAGGCGAATTTCGTCTCCGAGCAGATGACGGCGAAAAAGATCAGCACGAAGCCCAGCACCATCAGGGCGTTCAGCGCCTCCTCCCCCACCAGGATGGAGCACAGTACGCCGAAGGGCGCTTCCAGGGACAAAAGCACGGCCGCGGTGGCGGGCGCGGTGTACTTCTGCCCGATGTTCTGGAACAGAAGGGCCCCGCAGGAGGAGAAGATCACCA
>NZ_JALFGV010000066.1:0-15962 GCF_022777125.1 Lawsonibacter sp. | reverse complement strand
CGCAAGCCACCCGTTATACGGGAGTGAACAAAGTAAATCCGGTTTTGGTATCTGCTATCAATTTGCTATCAAATGCCCCGTTTCCGCTTTAAGACCCCAGTGTTTTCAAGGCTTTGCGGGTTTTGTCAGTTATTCCCACTCAATAGTGCCGGTGGGCTTCGGCGTCAGATCATAGAGGACCCGGTTGACGCCCTCCACCTCGGCGGTGATCCGCGCCGTAATTTTTTGCAGCAGCGGGAAGGGCACGTCCTCCACGGTGGCGGTCATGGCGTCCACGGTATTGACTGCCCGAAGGATCACCGGCCAGTCGAACGTACGCTTATTGTCCCGCACGCCCACCGACTTGAAGTCGGGCACCACGGTAAAGTACTGCCACACCTTGCCCTCCAGGCCCGCGGCGGCAAACTCCTCCCGCAGGATCGCGTCGGAGGCGCGCACGGCCTCCAGCCGGTCCCGGGTGATGGCGCCCAGGCAGCGCACCCCAAGGCCGGGACCAGGAAACGGCTGGCGGTATACCATTGAGTCCGGCAGGCCCAACGCCGCGCCGCAAGCGCGCACCTCATCCTTGAAGAGCATCTTCAGCGGTTCCACCAGTTCGAATTTCAGATCCTCCGGCAGGCCGCCCACATTGTGGTGGGCCTTCACCGCCTTGGCGGTCTTGGTGCCCGATTCAATGATATCCGGATAGATGGTGCCCTGCGCCAAAAAGTCGATGCCCTCCAGCTTGCGGGCCTCCTCCTCAAAGACGCGGATAAACTCTGCGCCGATGATCTTCCGCTTCTGCTCGGGCTCCGCCACACCAGCCAGCTTGTCCAGAAAGCGGTCCACCGCGTCCACATAGATCAGGTTGGCGTCCATCTGATCCCGGAAGACCTGTACCACCTGCTCCGGCTCGCCCTTACGCAGCAGGCCGTGGTTGACGTGCACGCAGGTGAGCTGCTTGCCGATGGCCTTGATGAGCAGCGCCGCCACCACAGAGGAATCCACCCCGCCGGACAGGGCCAGAAGGACGTTTCTGTCCCCCACCTGACGGCGGATGAGCTCCGCCTGGTCGGCGATAAAGTTTTCCATGTTCCAGTTGGCCTGGGCCCCGCATACCCCGAACACAAAGTTGGAAAGCGCCCGTCCGCGCTCCGCTTCGTCCGCAGGCCAGGGTGCGTCCCCCTTGTGGTCGGCCAGCAGCACCGGCACGTCGCAATTGTAGATGTCCCGTGAGACGTCCACCTCCACGCCGTCTACCACCCGGTTGGGTCCGCCGTTGAGGATAATGCCCTTCACATTGGGCAGCGCCTTTACCTCCGCCAGGGTGATGTCGTGGGGATGGATCTCGCTGTACACGCCCAGGGCGCGGATCTCCCGGGCAATCCGGGCGTTCTGTTCGCTGCCCAGGTCCAGGATAAGGATCATGTCCTGCTTCATTGCAGTCCCTCCATCATATACTATTTTATAGGAATCGATCGCCGTCCAGGCTCACCCAGTCGGCGTTTCCCAACGGATACAGGCGGTTGATCTGTCGGAAATCCGCCCCGTCCAGATGGCAGAGCACCGCCTTGATGACGGCGCTGTGCGCCACTACCAGAGCGCTTCCCTCCCCTGCGGCAATCTTCCGCAGCGCAGGCAGAGCCCGTTCCAGCAGTTCGGCATAGCTCTCCCCTTCCGGCGGGCGGGAGCGCAGGCGGTCGGCGGCGTACGCCTCGTAGGAATGGGGCCACAGCGCCGCGATCTCTTCCCAGCAATGGCCTTCCCATACGCCAAAACAAATCTCCCGCAGCCCCTCTACCGCCTCGGCTTCTATCCCCAGGCACGCGCCTACGATGGCCGCCGTCTCGGCAGAACGTTTCTGCGGGCTGGTATAGAGCCGCCGGAGGGGTACGCCGGTCTCTTCCAGCCGGCGGGCCAGTGCCCTGGCCTGTGCCCGCCCGGTCTCATTCAGACCGGGATCGGACTGTCCCTGGATCTGGCCCCGGGCGTTCCAGTCGGTCTCACCGTGGCGGGCCAAAAGGAGCTTCATTCCACGTTCTCCTCCGCTACCACGCACTTTTCCTTCCAGCGGCCCCGAAGATAGGCCGCCAGGCAGATGAACAGCCCCAGGACCCAGCCGATCAGATACGACCAATAGAGCTCCTCCGGACCGAAAAAGTAAGCCAGCAGATAGGCGGCAGGCACCCGCGCCCCCCAAAGAGCGATAACCGAGGCCACCATGGGAACCATGGTGGCGCCGGCGCCGCGCAGGACGCTGCTGAGGATGAACATCACGGCCAGCACGAACATCGGGGTCAGCACCCGCAGCAGGTAGGCCTCTCCGGCGGCCACCACCGCGCTCTCCCGGTTGAACAGCATCAGCAGCTCCCGGCGGAAGGGGATGACCAAAGCGGTAATGGCGATGCAGACCACTGTGCTCAGCAACATAGCACGACGGGCGCCGCGCTGCACCCGGTCCAGCCGTCCAGCCCCCATGTTCTGCCCCACATAGGTGGTGGTTGCGGTGGAAAAAGACTGAATGGGCATGAACGCAAAGGAGTCGATCTTGTTGGCGGCGGCAAATCCGGCGGCAAAGTCGTTGCCGAAGCCGTTGATCAGCGCCTGCATGATGAGGATCGCCACGGAGAACTGGCACTGCTGGATGGCCGAAGGGACCCCCAGCCGGATGATCTGGCCCAGCAGCTTCCGGTCGACCCTGATTTGGAACAGGCGGATATGCAGAAAGTTGTATTTCCGGTTGATATAGAAAATGCCGAAGATCCAGGAACAGGCCTGACCGATGATGGTCGCCAGAGCCACGCCGAACACCGCCCAGCGGAAGACCAGGACAAACAGCAGGTCCAGCACGATATTGATGACGCTGGCAACCGCCAGAAACAGCAGGGGCGTCTTGGAATCCCCCAGCCCCTGGAGAATACCGGCGTTTACGTTATAGCCCAGCGAGCCGATCCCGCCCAGGAAGACCACGATACAATAGACCCGCGCCTGGTCAAAGGCCTCTGCAGGCACCCGGATCAGGGTCAGCAGGGGCGTGGTCAGCACCACTCCCAGCAGGGACAGCGGCACGATGGCCGCCAGCAGCGCGCTGTAGATGGTATCCACCGTGCGCGCCACGCTCTGTTTGTCCCCGGCTCCGATGTACTGGGCGATCATGACGGTTGCGCCCATGGCGAAGCCGATAAACAGAGAGGCAAGCAAAAAGATGATGGGGAACCCGGTGCCGACGGCGGTCAGTGCGGAAGCGCCCACAAACTGGCCCACCACGATGGAATCCACCATATTGTACAGCTGCTGCAGAACGTTTCCCAGCAGCAGCGGCAGGGAAAAGGCCACGATCAGCCGGGTGGGCGAGCCCTGAGTCATATCGATGGCGCCGTGCTCCCGTTTTGCAATCTCACTCATACGCTCAATCCTGCCGCTCCTTACGATTTCTTTTCCCGCTCATAGATGATGCGCAGGCCGTCCAGCACCAGCTGGGGGTCCACGATATCGATCAGATCGGTATTGTCCGCCACCATCCGGGCCAGCCCACCGGTGGCCACCACCTTGATGCTCTTACCGCCCATCTCCGTTTTGGCCCGGCGGATCAGATACTCCATGGCCCCGATATAGCCCAGCACCGCCCCGGCCTGGATCTGCCCCACGGCAGTGGTGCCCAGCACGGTATCCGGCTTGACCAGCTCGATCCGGGGCAGCAGCGCGGTCTTCTGGAACAGGCCGTCGATGGATACCCGCACCCCTGCAGTGATGCAGCCGCCCAGATAGACGCCCTCCGGACTTATGGCGTCCAGCGTTGTGGCGGTGCCGAAATCCAGCACCACCAGCGGAGCGCCATACTTGACCATAGCCGCCACGTCGGCCGCCGCCCGGTCGGGGCCCAGGCGTTCCTCACTGGCGCACGCCACGTAGGGCAGACGCGGATCCAGATCGTCGTCCAAGATCAGCGGAGTCTTCCCCACATATTTGATGACGGCGCTGCTGAGGGTATACATGATCTGAGGCACCACCGAGCCGATGACCACGTCCTCCACCTCGTCCAGCCGCAGGCCGAAGCGCTGGAAATATTCGCATAGATAGAGTCCGAGCTCATCCGAGGTGCTGTTGGCGTCGGTCTTGAGCCGGAAGCTTCCCTCCAGGCGCTCTCCCCGAAACAGGCCAAATACCATATTGGTGTTGCCCACGTCGATGACAAGCAGCATGACCACCGCTCCCCTTTCCAATCAAATCGGCTGCGTATAACAGTAAACGCCATCCGCCTCCAGCAGGACCACCCCGTAGCTGCGAAACAGCAGTCCGCCGGCGGCGCCGGGGTTCAGAATCCACAGGTTTCCCTGCAGGTCGCATAACGCGTCATGGGTGTGGCCGAACAACAGCACGTCCGCCCTTGCCTCCCGGGCAGCCGCCACCGCGGCGCCCGGACCGCTTTTCACAAAGCGGGTGTGCCCGTGCATCAGCAGCAGCCTGCGTCCCGCCCGTTCCAGCAGGCATTCCTCCGGCACGTCGCTGCGGGCGTCGCAGTTGCCCCGCACCCGGGTCATGGGAAGGTCGGGAAACCTCCGGCGCAAGGCGTCGGCGTCCCGCACCACGTCCCCCAGGTGGAGGACCTGATCCGGCTCTTCCCGGCGCACCGCATCCTCCATATTCGCCACGTTTCCGTGGGAGTCGGAAAAAACCAAAAGCTTCATTGCGTTCACCTGTCTGGCTTTGAAACATATAATGGAATGATCGCTTATAAATATAAGGATGGAGCTGATTTTTATGGCGAAACCGGAATCCAATCTGGACGCGCTGATGCAGGACCCCAAGGCCGCCAGCCTTCTGAAGAATAAGGACCTGCTGAAAAACCTCGTACAGTCTCCGGATACCCAGCGGCTGATGCAGCTTCTGAGTCAGGACGGCTCAGACGGATTGAAACGCGCCGCCGCCTCTGCTGCCAAGGGGGACGCCGGCGCCCTCATGGGGATCGTCAATCAGGTGATGCAGAGCAAAGAGGGCGCCGGGCTGATCGAGCGCATCCAACAGGCGGCCGTACAGGACAAGAAATAACCCGTTCGAAAGGAGGCGGAGCCCATGGCCGAGTTCGAAGATAAGCTCAATGCCATCCTGGCAGACCCGGAGGCTATGGGACAGATCGTCTCCATCGCCAAGGCCCTTACCGGAGAAGCTTCCTCGTCCGAGGCCGGCACGCTCCCGCCGGAGGGCACGGCCCCGGAAGCGCCCGCCGCTTCTCCCGCACCGGCGGAGGAACCGGAAGCCCCCCGCACCCAGCCCGACTGGGGGGCCGTGCTGGGCATGCTGGGCAGCCTGAACAGCGGCGGCACGGGCAGCCCGCTGTCCGCGCTGGGCGATCTGGATCCACGGCTCATTCAGACCGCCGTGGCCCTGTTCTCCGAATATTCGGCCACTGATGACCGAAAGATCGCCCTGCTCACCGCCATGAAGCCCTTCCTGAAGCCGGAGCGCTACGCCAAGGTGGACAAAGCGGTACAGATCGCCAGGCTCTCCCGGGTCATCCGGGCGGCCTTCCAGCTCTTCAAAAAAAGCGGAGAGGAGGAGGCAGATGTATAACCGCTATATCCCCAACGGCACCGCCTATACCCGGGTGCTGGAGGAGGATGAGCCGCCCCGCCTCCTCCGGCCGGAACCGGAGCCGGCCGCCGCTGCGCCGTCCGCGCCGGAGCCGGCCCAACCGGAGCCGGCCAAGAAAACCGGGCTGGCCGGACTGCTCAAGGGGCTCAAGCTGGAGGAGCTGGATACCGGAGATATCCTGCTCCTGCTGATCCTGCTGTTTCTGTTTCTGGAGGGGGACGATCTGGAGCTGATCATCACCCTTGGTCTTCTTCTGCTGCTGGGCCTGGAGTGACTGCGCCTCCGGGCGTGTGCAGCACCGTCCCGTCGGGCAGGGCAAACTGCGTCCCCGCCGGGACGGGACGCTCCACGGCATAAGAGGACATGCGGTAGACGGTCTGCTCCCCTTCCAGCGTCTCGGAGCACACCAGCAGACCGCTGTCCACGGAGATCCAGTACCGCTGCCGGTAGCCCAGCTCGTCCGCCGCCGTCTCCACGCAGATGCAGGACAGCCCGCCCTGCTCCTCATAGCCGGTGGCGGCGATGGCGTCCACCGGCAGGTCCAGCACATCCTCATAGGTCGGGATGCGCTGGCCCTCCAAATCGGCGGAATAGGCGTCCGCCGGGCCGCTGAGCACCGCACGGGACCCCTCGTACCACAGCCAGAACGTCCCCTCTCCCACAAGGGAGCAGCGTACCGCGCCCCCCGGCCAGGCGGAGCGTGTATAGGTCCAGCCATAGTCTGCCCAGACCTGCGCGGAGGTAACGCCCCGCTCCTCCTCCCCCTCGCCCCAAATGTCCTCAATCGTGACCTCGCGGTAATAGCTCTCCGGCCGGGCCAGCGTACGAATCACATTCTGGACCGTCTGCGGGGTGACCTCCACCCGCACCAGACCGTCCGCACCGCCCCCGGGGCCGTCCTCCGGCGGCTCGGAGGCAAGGGGCGTCGGCAGGACGATCTTGGAGGTATCCGGGGCAAACAGCGCCAAGCCGAAGCTGGAGAGCATCGCCACCACAATGACGATGGCAATCAACACCACCAGGATATTCCGTTTCTTTCGCTCCAACGGGCCCGACACCTCCTTCTTCTCCCCGCCGGACGGGGCATTCCGCACCCCAAAGCGGCAGCTGACCGGAGCAGGGCAAACACGCGGCCCGCGCATCCCCGCTCTGCGCAAGGCAGCCTGCTCGGGCGCGCCGCCCGGCCGCGGCAGCGGCGGTTACGCCCGGAATTCCTCCGGCGGTTCCTCCCGCAGGCCGAACCTCCACTCGATCGCGTCCGCAATGCGGCGGCAGGCAAAGCCGTCGCCGTAAGGATTGACGGCATGGGCCATGGCGTGGTAGGCCGCCTCGTCCGTCAAGAGCTCGGAGGCCATACGGAACACCTGCTCCTCCTGCGTGCCCGCCAGCTTCACGGTCCCCGCCTCCACAGCCTCGGGCCGCTCGGTCTCCCGCCGCAGGACCAGGACCGGCCGCCCCAGCGCGGGAGCCTCCTCCTGGAGCCCCCCCGAGTCCGTCAGGACCAGATGAGCGCGCGCCATCAGATTGTGCATCTCCTCCACATCCAGCGGGTCGATGAGATGGATGCGGTCGTGGCCGGACAGATATTGGCCCGCCGCCTCCCGCACCACCGGGGACAGATGCACGGGATAGACCAGCTCTACGTCGGGAAAGGCCTGAACGATGCGGCGCAGGGCGGTCATGATATGGGCCATGGGCGCGCCGTAGTTCTCCCGCCGGTGGCAGGTGACCAGGAGGATCTTTCGGGCTGCATAATCCAAATGATTGAGCAATTCCGTCGAAAAGTGATAGTCCTTTACAACTGTGGTCTTCAGGGCGTCGATCACCGTGTTTCCGGTGATAAAAACGCCCTCCCGGATATCCTCCCGCGCCAGGTTTTCCCGGTTTCTCGCGGTAGGGCAGAAATGCAGGTCTGCAATATCCCCCACCAGCTTGCGGTTCATTTCTTCTGGAAAGGGAGAATACTTGTCATAGGTGCGCAGTCCGGCCTCCACGTGGCCTACCGGGATCTGCCGGTAAAAGGCGGCCAGCGCGCCGGCAAACGTAGTGGACGTGTCCCCGTGGACCAGCACCAGGTCCGGCCGCGCCTGCTCCAGCACTCCCTCCATCCCCAACAGGCATTTGGTGGTGATGGTGGACAAGGTCTGCCGGGCTTCCATGATATTCAGGTCGTAATCCGGCGCCAGCCGGAAAATCTCCAGCACGGAGTCCAGCATCTGCCGGTGCTGGGCAGTGACACAGCAGACCGCCTGCAGCGCCGGACGGCTCCGAAGTTCGGCCACCAGGGGGGCCATCTTGATGGCCTCCGGCCGTGTCCCGAAGATGGTCATGACCTTGACGCGCTTCACTTCCGCTCCTCCTTGTCTTCGCTCTCCTGCGTCTTCTCCTCCTGCTCCTGTCCGTTCTTCTTCTCGTTATTGGAGAGAAAGATGCGTGCGGACACGGCGCCGGCGGCGCACAGGGCCAGGAGGAGAAGCATGGCTTTTACAGCCCCTGCCGTGGTGAGCACCACGGCGGAAAGCCCGAGGATGGCGCTGATGATGTACAGCACCGCCACTGCCTGTTTCTGGGAGAACCCCATGTCGATCAGGCGGTGATGCACATGACTGCGGTCTGCGTGCATCGGACTCTGCCCATGGGCGATGCGCCGGATAAAGGCAAAGCAGGTATCAAAAATAGGCAGGCCCAACATCAAAAACGGCACTGCGAAGGAAATGATGGTATAAAACTTGAACAGGCCCTGGATGGACACCACTGCCAGCACATAGCCCAGGAAGGTGGAGCCGGTGTCCCCCATAAAGATTTTGGCTGGATTCAGGTTATAGGGCAGAAAGCCGATGCAGCTCCCCGCAAGGGCGGCCATCAGAATGGCCGCCGGTGCGTCGGACACCACCAGGGAGATGACCAGCAGCGTCATGGAGCTGATGGTGGATACGCCGCAGGCCAGGCCGTCCAGGCCGTCGATCAGGTTGACGGCGTTGGTGATGGCCACGATCCAGATCACGGAGACCGGGATGGAGAGGACCCCCAGGTCCCAATAGAGGTCGGAGGAAAAGATGTTGGGATTGGACAGGGTCTGGATCACGTTGCCGGAGAAGACCGCCACCAGCGCGGCCACGATCTGCACCACAAACTTGAACATGGCGGGCAGAGAATAGATATCGTCGAAGATGCCCAGCACCACGATGATGACGGAGCCCAGCAGCATGCCCCGCAGCTGGGGCGTGATCTCCGCAAAAAGGAGCACGCTGAGCAGAAAGCCCAGGAAAATGGCAAGGCCGCCCATGCGTGGAATGGGATGATCGTGCATACGGCGGTTATCCTTGGGTACGTCCATGGCCCCCATTTTAAAGGCCAGGCTCTTAACGACAGGGGTGGCCACCAGTGCCACGATCAGGGCCACGATCAGGGCCGCAGCCACCACCCCAATGAGCGAAAGCTCGATTTTCATTGGCATTCTGAAGAAGCTCCTTTACCGGGGCAGGAAGCCCACCTTCTTATAGACCTTGCGCAGGGTCTTCTCGGCCGCGCGGGACGCCCGCTCAGCACCGGCGCGGTAGACGCTTTCCAAATACGCCTTGTCGGCGAGCAGCCGCTCGGTCTCCTCCCGGATGGGACGCAGCGTCTCCACCACGGCCTCCCCCACGGCCGGCTTGAGGACGCCGTAGCCCTTGCCCTCGAATTCCGCCTCGATGGCCTCGAAGCTTTTGCCGGTCACCGCGGAGTAGATGCCCATCAGATTGGCCACGCCAGGCTTGTTCTCCCGGTCGAGGCGCACGCACCGTTCGGTGTCGCTGTCCGTGACCGCACGCTTGAACTTGCGCATGATGTCCTCCGGCTTTTCCAGCAGGAACACGCAGCCGTCGGGCATGGATTTGCTCATTTTGCTCTCCGGGGCGTTGAGGCTCATCACCCGGGCGCCGGTTTTGGGGATATAGGGTTCGGGAACCTTGAACACCTCCCCGTAGAGGTGATTGAAGCGGTTTGCGATGTCCCGGCAGATCTCCACGTGCTGTTTCTGGTCTTCTCCCACCGGGACGAAGTCCGGCTGGTAGAGCAGGATATCCGCCGCCATCAGGCAGGGATAGGTAAACAGGCCGGCATTGATATTGTCGGCGTTCCGGGCGGACTTGTCCTTAAACTGGGTCATACGGGAAAGCTCCCCGAACATGGTATAGCAATCCAGCACCCAGCCCAGTTCTGCGTGAGCGCTCACATGGGACTGGACAAAAATGGTATTCTTCTCCGGATCCAGACCGCAGGCGATATAAGTCGCGATCTGGGCCAGGGTCCGTTTGCGCAGGGCCGCCGGGTCCTGGCGCACGGTGATGGTATGCAGGTCGGCCATGAACCAGTAACAGTCGAATTGATCCGACAGCTCCGCCCAGTTCTTGATCGCACCCAGATAATTGCCCAGATGCAGCTCGCCGCTGGGCTGGATGCCGGAGAGAAGGACCTTTTTCTCGTTTTCCATTTGAAAAAACACCTCTTGCGCGTCTATCGTTTGGAGAATGGGCCCAAAGACCCATGTTGAATTATCATACCATATCCAAAGGCCCTTGACAATCCTAACCTAAAAAAATAGAATAGTGGGACAGACGTTGAAAAAGGAGTTTTTCCTATGGATATGAAATGGTTTGAGGACATGGAAGCACGTATCCCCCATGGGGAGGTGCGCACCCGTTTCGCCCCCTCCCCCACCGGTTATATGCATGTGGGCAATCTGCGCACCGCCCTGTACACCTGGCTCATCGCCCGCCACGGCGGCGGCAAGTTCCTTCTGCGCATCGAGGACACCGACCAGGGCCGTCTGGTGGAGGGCGCCACCCAGGTCATCTACCGCACCCTGCGCCAGTGCGGCCTGGACTGGGACGAGGGTCCCGACGTGGGCGGCCCCGTGGGTCCCTACATCCAGACGGAACGCCGCAGCCTGTACGGCCGGTATGCCAGACTGCTGGTGGAGCGCGGACACGCCTACTACTGCTTCTGCGAAAAAGCGGAATCGGAGGAGCCTTCCGATCCGTTCGAACGCCATGACGATCCCTGCCGCACCCTGAGCCCGGCTCAGGCCCAGGCCCGTGCGGACGCCGGCGAGCCCTTTGTGATCCGCCAGCGCATTCCCCATACCGGCTCCACCACGTTCCACGATGTGAGCTTCGGCGACATCACCGTCGAGAACGTCACACTGGACGACCAGGTACTCATAAAGCAAGACGGCCTGCCCACCTACAATTTTGCCAACGTGGTGGACGACCACCTGATGGGGATCACCCACGTGGTCCGGGGCAGCGAGTATCTTTCCTCCGCACCCAAATACAACCTGCTGTATGAGGGCTTCGGCTGGGAAGTCCCGATCTACGTCCACTGCTCCCCGGTGATGCGGGACCAGCACAACAAGATGTCCAAGCGCCACGGCGATCCCTCTTATGAGGACCTGCTGGAACAGGGCTTTTTATCCGAGGCGGTGGTCAACTACGTGACTCTGCTGGGCTGGTCGCCCCGCGGAGCATACGCCGAGCGGGAGTTCTTCACGCTGAAGGAGCTTTCAGAGATCTTCGAGCTGGGCGGCATCTCCAAATCCCCCGCCATCTTCGACCTGGAGAAGCTGAAGTACTTCAACGCCAACTATCTGCGCGCCCTCTCCCCCGAGGCGTTCTATGCCGGGGCGCTCCCCTATCTGCGCCGGGCCATCCGCTCGGAGCAGATCGACCTGAAGCTGGTGGCCCCTCTGGTGCAGCCCCGCTGCGACACCTGGCTGGACATCGCCCCTCAGGTGGACTTCTTCGACGCCCTGCCGGAGTATTCCAACCAACTCTACTGCCACAAGAAGATGAAGACCGACGAGGAAACTTCCAAAGAAGCCCTGGAGCTGGTGCTCCCGGTGCTGGAGAAGCTCGGCGCGTGGACCTATGACGCCATCCATGACGCGCTCATCGGTCTGGCCCAGCATCTGGAACTGAAAAACGGCCGTATCCTGTGGCCGGTACGCACCGCCCTGTCCGGCAAGGCGGTCACCCCCGGCGGCGCCGTGGAGCTGTGCCAGCTCCTGGGCCGGGACGAGTCCCTGCGCCGCATCCGCCGGGGCATCGCCCAGCTGACCCGATGAAGCGGCGTCTGTCCGCTCTCCTGCTCGCGCTGCTGCCCCTGTTCCTGTCCGCCTGCGCCTATGCGCCCGGCGCGGCCACCCCCGCGTCTGTCCCGGACGGGGAACTGGCGGTCCACTTCATCGACGTGGGGCAGGCCGATTCCGCGCTGCTGCTGTGCGGGGGGCAGGCAATGCTCATCGACGGCGGCAATGCGCAGGACAGCAGCCGGGTGGTCTCCTATCTGGAGGACCAGGGCGTGGACACGCTGGATTATGTGGTGTGTACCCACGCCCACGAGGATCATGTGGGCGGCCTGTCCGGCCCTCTGAACACCTGCGCCGCGGCGCAGGTGTTTTCCCCCGTCCGCGAATACGATTCCAAGGCCTTCCGGGATTTTGTCCGGTACACCGAAGCCCAAGGCCTCACGCCCGCCGCACCCTCCCCCGACGAGACCTTTTCCCTGGGCGGCGCTGTGGTGACGGTTCTGGGGCCCCGGCGGGATTATGACGATACCAACAACACCTCCATCGTGCTGCGGGTGGACTTTGGAGAGACCTCGTTTCTCTTCACCGGCGACATGGAGCGGGACGCGGAGGCCGACCTGCTCTCCGACGGCTGCGATGTGTCCTGTACGGTGCTCAAGGTGGGCCACCATGGAAGCAGCACCTCCACCAGCTACCCCTTCCTGCGCGCGGCAATGCCGGAGTACGCGGTGATCTCGGTGGGTGAGGACAACTCCTATGGACACCCCCATGAAGAGACGCTGAGCCGTCTCTATGACGCGGGATGCACCGTCTACCGCACCGACCGGCTGGGCACCGTGGTGGCCGTCAGCGACGGAACGGACGTTTCCTTTCTCACAGAGCGCTCCGGTTCGCCGGAGACGGGCCGGGACGATACCTCCGGGAGCGCGTACATCGGCAACCGGAATTCCCAGGTCTTCCACCGCGAGACCTGTGCCAATCTGCCCGCGGAACAAAACCGCGTGACCTTCGACAGCCGGGAAGCCGCTGTATCCGCCGGCTACCGCCCCTGCGGCGGCTGCAACCCCTAACGGGAGAAGGGAGGCTCCGCCGTGAAACGGCTGCACTACAACGCCCCTGTGATCCTGACCTTTTTTCTGCTGTGTCTGGGCGCTCTGCTGTTGGGCGCGCTGAGTCGGGGCTGGACCACGCTGCACCTGTTTTCGGTCTACCGCGCTCCCCTCTCTCCCCTGTTTCTGGTCCGGCTTCTGGGCCATGTGCTGGGCCACGCCGATTGGGATCATTTCCTGGGCAATATGCTCCTGCTGCTGGTGGCGGGCCCACCCATGGAGGAAAAATACGGCAGCCGCGCCCTGCTGCTGGGCATTGGGCTCACTGCGCTGATCTCCGGCGTTCTCCAGTGCCTGTTCTTCCCCGGAACGGTTCTGCTGGGCGCCAGCGGCATCGTGTTCATGCTCATCATGCTCTCCTCTCTGGCGGGCATGCGCTCCGGCTCCATCCCCCTCACCCTGGTCCTGGCGGCGGCGCTCTATCTGGGGCAGGAGGTCTACGCCATCCTCTTTGTTTCGGACCAGGTGGCCAACTTCATGCACCTGGTGGGCGGCGCCTGCGGCACCGCCTTCGGCTTTGCCGCCGCCCGCCGAAGTGACCCCCCCTGAGGAAGAGCCTCGCAGAGTTCCGTCGCCCGCAGGCGCGAATTCAGTCCAATCCGTTTTCTCCGGCGGCATGTGCGTCGGAGAAAACACTTCTCGGCCTGCAAGTGTGCAAGTTGTCTGCCGCAGGCGGACAACGAGTGCGCGCAGCAGGCCGCAGCCCCTTCAAAACAGTGGCAAAGCCACTGTTTCGACAAGCTGAGGCCCCGGTCGAAGACCGGGGCCGATTTTTATTTTTTCTATTGACAGTATACCGTATTATCCCTATAATACAGTCAAGACCGTATTACGGGAGTAATACACTTTATTTGGGAGGTGAGACCGGCCATGATCTCCTTCGAGTGCTTTCCGTTGGAGGAGGGCATCCCCATCTATCTCCAGATCATCCGCCACGTGAAGCGCGGCATCGTGGCCGGGATCGTCCGGGATGGAGACGAGCTGCCTTCCCGCCGGGTGCTCTCCGCCCGGCTGGGCGTCAACCCCAATACGGTGCAGAAGGCCTACCGCCTGCTGGAGGAGGAGGGGGTCATCACCTCCCACGCCGGAGCCAAGAGCGCGGTATCCCTGGATGCGGACGCCGCCGGCCGGATCCGCGCCCAGCTGCTGGAGCAGGAGGGCCTGCATACGGTCCGCTCCCTGCGGCAGATGGGCGTGGGCCGGGAAGAGGCGCTGGCGCTGATCGGGCGGCTTTGGGAGGAAAAGGAGGCGGACGAATGAAGCGATATGGTTCCATATGGATGCTGGCGGCCCAAAACACGCTCTGGAAGCTGCTGCTGATCTGGGCGCTGACTTTTTTAGCGGAGCTTGGCCTGATCGTCCTTGCAATGGGGCGGCTGGATTATTGGGATGGACTGGAATATCTGGTTTCGGAGAGTCACGCGGCCCTCGCCGCGGGGGCCGGGCTTCTGGCCACCTGCGGGGTGCTCGCCCTCAACGGGTGTGACGGCGCTTCCAGCCGCAGCCGGTATACCCTGCGCAGGCTACGTGTGGACGAGCGGACGCTGACCCTCTGCTGGGGCGGTCACAATGCGCTGTGCCTGCTGGTCTTCTGGGGCGCTCAGGCGGCGTGGGCGCTGTTTCTGTGCCGCTTTGCCATGGCGCATGCGGCGCAGACGCCCTTCAACGACATGAGCCTTTTCCTGGCCTTCTTCCGCAACGGCTTTCTCCACAGCCTGCTCCCCCTTCAGGAGTACAGCCGCGCGATCCGCAACGGGATCTTCCTGCTCTGCCTTGGCTTGACGGCGGCCTGCTTTTCCTACCAGCAGCGGCACGGACGCAGGGGCTTCGCCATACTGCCCCTGTCGGTGCTGACGGTCGTTTCCTTTTCCCAGGGGTTTGCCATGGCCGAAACCGATATTGCGCTGAGTGCGGTGGCTCTGTTCACCGCTGCCGGAGCCGTTTGGAATGTTTGGAGGTGCTATGAGGATGAAGCTTGAGCGCTGGTATCCCCTGGGCTTTCCCGGCGGCGCCGAGTGCGCCTGGACCGCCGCGGGGCTTGGCGCGGCGCTGCTGTACGGCTGGTGCCGGTTCGCCGCCCCCTTTCAGCGGGCTCTGTCCGCGCTGTATGAGTCTGGCGCGGGTCGTGTGCGCGTTCTCATACCCGGCGCGGTGATGGCCCCCTTCCCCACGTTTCTGTCCGGTGTGTTCACCGGCTTCTGGGCACTGGCCCTGTGCATGCCCGCTTTGGCCGTATTCCACTACGCCTGGCACTTTCAGGGCAGCCGGAGCATCTACCGGATGCGCAGGCTCCCCCAGCGCTGGGAACTGTGGCGGCGATGCCTGGCCGGTCCGCTGGCGGGCGCGCTGGGCTGTTTGCTGGCGGCAGGGCTGACGCTGCTGCTGTGTCTTTTATGCTATTGGTTCCAGACGCCGGCGGCATGCCGGGCGGCTGATCTGTGGGCTATGACCGGAGGTGTATCATGATCCAGATCAAACAAGTCAAAAAATACTATCCGGGGGGCAAGCAGGCCCTTGGGGGGATCGACCTGTCCCTGCCCCGCGGGGAGATCGTGGGCCTCTTCGGGGAGAACGGCGCGGGCAAGACCACCCTGATGAAGTGCATCCTGGGCCTGCTGCGCTACACGGGAGAGATCACCCTGGATGGAGCTCCCATCACCCACAGAAACAGCGCAAAACTCTCCTTCGCCACCTGCGAGCACTCCTTTTTCCCCAACCTGAGCCCGGCCCAGCACCGCGCCTTTTTCCGCTCCCATTTCCCCGCGTTCCGGGAAAAGCGCTTCTCCGCCCTGATGGAGTTTTTTGCCCTGCCCATGGGCAAGGCCCTGCGCGGCTTCTCCACCGGACAGAAAAACCAGTTCGAGGTCATTCTGGCCCTGTGCCAGGGGGCGGACTATATCCTGATGGACGAACCCTTCGCGGGCAACGACGTGTTCAATCGTGAGGACTTTTATAAGGTCCTGCTGGGCATTCTGGAGCCGGAGGAGACCGTGCTGCTGTCCACCCACCTGCTGGAGGAGGTTCAGCACTTCATCGGCCGGGCGGTGCTGCTGCATCAGGGGGCACTGGCGGGGGATGTGACCACGCTGGCGCTGGAGGAATCGGGCCGGAACCTGATGGATTTCGTCAAGGAGACCTACCGCTACCGGGAGGACCGGGTCAGCCGCGCCCTGTCCGACCTGACCGGCGAGGAGGAAGCGAAATGAAGGCAG
>NZ_JALFGV010000053.1:0-9890 GCF_022777125.1 Lawsonibacter sp. | reverse complement strand
CGCAAGCCACCCGTTATACGGGAGTGAACAAAGTAAATCCGGTTTTGGTATCTGCTATCAATTTGCTATCAAATGCCCCGTTTCCGCTTTAAGACCCCAGTGTTTTCAAGGCTTTGCGGGTTTTGTCAGTTATTCCCACTCGATGGTGGCGGGGGGCTTGGAGGTGATGTCGTAGACGATGCGGTTGATGCCCTTTACCTCGTTTACGATGCGGGTAGAGACCTTATCCAGCACATCATAGGGAATCCGCGCCCAATCCGCGGTCATGAAGTCCGAGGTCGTGACGCCCCGCAGGGCCAGGGTATAGTCGTAGGTCCGCCCGTCGCCCATGACGCCCACGCTGCGGGTATTGGTCAGCACGGCGAAGTACTGATTGACGTTCTTCTCCTCACCCGCGGCGGCGATCTCCTCCCGGAAGATGGCGTCCGCGTCCCGGAGGGTGTCCAGTTTCTCTTTGGTCAGGTCGCCGATGACCCGGATGGCAAGGCCGGGGCCCGGGAACGGCTGCCGCATGACCAGATATTCCGGCAGCCCCAGCTCCCGGCCCAGCTGGCGCACCTCGTCCTTGAACAGCAGGCGCAGCGGCTCGATGATCTCCTTGAAATCCACATAGTCCGGCAGACCGCCCACGTTATGGTGGGATTTGATCACGGCGGCGTCCCCCGCCCCCGACTCGATCACGTCGGGATAGATGGTGCCCTGGGCCAGGTAGTCCACGGCGCCGATTTTTTTTGCCTCTTCCTCAAAGACACGGATGAACTCCTCGCCGATGATCTTGCGCTTGTGTTCCGGCTCGGACACGCCTGCCAGCTTGATCAGAAAGCGGGTCTCCGCGTCCACCCGGACGAAATTCAGGTCCCATTTGGCAAAGGCGGCCTCCACCTCGTCCCCCTCGTTTTTGCGCATGAGGCCATGATCCACAAACACGCAGGTGAGCTGCCGGCCGATGGCCTCCGCCAACAGGGCCGCGCATACGGAGGAATCCACGCCGCCGGACAGCGCCAACAGTACCTTTCCCGAACCGACCTTTTCCCGAATGGCGGCCACCGAGGTCTTGAGGTAATCCCCCATGCTCCAGTCACCCGTGGCTCCGCAGACCTCATAGAGGAAATTGCGGATCATATCCAGGCCGTGCTCGGTATGGTTCACCTCCGGGTGGTACTGAACCCCATAGAACCCCCGCCTCTCGTCGGCGATGGCCACGTTGGGGCAGGCATCGGTATGGGCCACCAGAGCAAAGCCCTCGGGCACCTTTGCCATATAGTCCCCGTGGCTCATCCAGGAGACGCCGCAGTTGGGCAGGTCCCGGAAGAGACGGCAGTCCGGATCGTAGTAGGTCACGGTTTTTCCGTACTCCCGGGCGGAATCGGCCTGGGCGGCGGTGACCTGCCCGCCCAGGGTTTGGGCCATGAGCTGGCAGCCGTAGCAGATACCCAGCACGGGCACGCCCAGCGCAAAAATAGCCGGATCCACATGGGGCGCTTTTTCGTCGTAGACACTGTTGGGGCCGCCGGTAAAGATAAATCCGATGGGGTTTTGTGCCTTGAGCGCGTCCAGCGGCGTAGTATAGGGCTTGACCTCACAGTACACCCCGCACTCACGCACCCGGCGGGCGATCAATTGATTGTATTGACCGCCGAAATCCAGAACGATGATCAACTGGTGTTTCATCTTTTTTGCTCCTAAATCTCAGTGATATCGATGGGGCGCAGATCGGCGCTGCGTCCCTGGGTACGGACGGTGAGCATGGCCCGTGCGGTGTCGATGGCCGTGACACAGGCCACGGAATGCTCCACCGCGGAGCGGCGGATCTTGAAACCGTCGGTATCGTGCTTGCGGCCCCGGGTGGGGGTATTGATGACCAGGTCCACCGTTCCGGATGCGATCATATCCAGAATATTGGGGTGGGCCTCGGAGACCCGGGCCACCTTACGGGCGGGCACGCCCGCGGCGTTGAGCGCGTCGCAGGTACCGCTGGTGGCCAGGATCTCGATCTCCATATCCGCAAAGCCCCGGGCGATGCCCACGATCTCCCCCTTATCCTCGTCCTTGACGGTGATGATGATCCGGCCGCCCTTTTTGGGGGCCTTCATATTGGCGCCCTTGAAGGCCTTCAGCAGGGCCTGCGGGAAGGTCTCGGCCAGTCCCAGGCACTCGCCGGTGGACTTCATCTCAGGGCCCAGGCCGGTATCCACGTCGGTGAGCTTTTCAAACGAGAAAACCGGCATCTTGACGGCGTAATAGGCGGCCTCCGGGTAGAGCCCGGTGCCGTAGCCCAGGTCGCGGAGCCTGGCGCCCAGCATGACCTTGGTGGCCAGGTCGATGACGGGCACACCGGTGACTTTGGAGATATAGGGGATGGTGCGGGAGGAGCGGGGATTGACCTCGATGACATACACCTCGTCGTTGTAGAGGATGAACTGGATGTTCACCAGGCCGATGACCCCCAGGGCCTTCGCCAGATCCCGGGTATAGCACAGAATGGTCTGCTTGTGCTTTTCCTCAATGTGGATCGGCGGGTAAACGGAAATCGAGTCGCCGGAGTGAACGCCGGCCCGCTCGATATGCTCCATGATCCCGGGGACAAGCACATCCTCCCCGTCGAAGACGCCGTCCACCTCCACCTCCCTGCCCATCAGATACTTGTCCACCAGGATCGGGTGCTCCTGGGCCTGGAGGTTGATGATGCGCATGAATTCGGTGATATTGCGGTCGTTATAGGCGATCTCCATCCCCTGGCCGCCCAGCACATAGGAAGGGCGCACCAGCACCGGATACCCCACCTCGTGGGCGGCGGCCAGCGCCTCCTCAGTAGTGAAGACCGTTTTGCCCGCCGCCCGGGGAATGCCGCACGCCTGCAGGATCGCGTCAAAGCGTTCCCGGTCCTCGGCGGCATCGACGCCGTCGGCCGGGGTGCCCAGGATGGGCACGCCCATGTCGGTGAGCGCCTGGGCCAGCTTGATGGCGGTCTGGCCGCCGAACTGCACCACTGCGCCCCAGGGCTTTTCCAGTTCCACCACGGCCTCCACGTCCTCGGCGGTCAGCGGCTCGAAATAGAGCTTGTCCGCCACGTCGAAGTCGGTTGAGACGGTCTCGGGGTTGTTGTTGATGATAATGGTCTCGCACCCCAAACGCTTGAGGGCCCAGACCGAGTGGACCGAACAGTAGTCAAATTCGATGCCCTGTCCGATGCGGATGGGGCCGGAACCCAGGACCAGCACCTTGCGCTTGTCCGGGACCGCAGCGCCGGGGTCCTCTCCCGCCCCGCCGGCCTCCTCCGCCGGAAGCCGGTGGGCCTCCGGTGCGGCGGCGGCGAGATAGGGCGCTTCCGGAACCCCGGGGGCATACTCCCCCGCCTCAGGCAGACGCAGGGGCTGGCCGGCCTCGTTTTCTTCGTCGTAAGTGGAGTAGTAATAGGGGGTCTGCGCCTCAAACTCGGCGGCGCAGGTATCCACCATTTTAAAGGCGGGACGGATGCCGCAGCGCTCCCGCAGGGCCTTGATCTCCCGGCGCTCCCGGCCGGACAGGGCGGCGATCCAGGCGTCGGAGAAGCCCATCTCCTTGGCCGCGCGCAGGGTATCCGCGTCCAAATGGCCGTGATCCAGCTTGTCCTCCATGTCCACGATGTTCTGGAAACGATCCAAAAACCACAGGTCGTACTTGGTGATCTTGTTGATCTTCTCCGGCGAGAAGCCCCGGCGCAGCGCCTCGGCCACCACAAAGAGGCGCTGGTCGTCGATGTTCGCCAGCCGCTCCTCGATATCTTCCGTGTACAGCTCGTCCAGGCCCGGCATACGCAGGGATTTCACCGGCAGCTCCAGGCTGCGGATGGCCTTCATCAGCGCCCCTTCAAAGGAGTTGCCAATGGCCATGACCTCGCCGGTGGCCTTCATCTGGGTACCCAGGGTGCGGCTGGCGGTGGTGAACTTGTCGAAGGGCAGGCGCGGGATCTTCAGCACGCAGTAGTCCAGCGTGGGTTCGAAGCAGGCGGTCGTCTTTCCGGTCACGGCGTTGGGAATCTCGTCCAGCGTATAGCCCAGGGCGATCTTGGCGGCCACTTTTGCGATGGGATAGCCGGTGGCCTTGGAGGCCAGGGCGGAGGAGCGGGACACGCGGGGATTGACCTCGATGACCGCATACTCGTAGGAATCCGGGTTCAGGGCCAGTTGCACGTTGCACCCGCCTTCGATCTCCAGCGCGGAGATGATGTCCAGGGATGCGGTGCGCAGCATCTGATATTCCCGGTTGGCCAGCGTCTGCGTGGGGGCCACCACGATGGAGTCGCCGGTGTGCACGCCCACGGGGTCGATGTTCTCCATGGAGCAGATCTGGATCACATTTCCGGCGGAATCCCGCATGACCTCGAACTCGATCTCCTTCCAGCCGGAGATGCACCGCTCGATCAGCACCTGCCCCACCCGGGAGAGGTGGATGCCCCGGTCGGCGATCTCCCGCAGGCCGGGCTCGTCATAGGCGATGCCGCCTCCGGTGCCGCCCAGGGTGTAGGCCGGGCGGACAATGACCGGGTAGCCGATGGAAGCGGCAAAGGCCACCGCATCCTCCACGCTCTCCACCACGTCGCTCACCACGCAGGGCTGGCCGATGGCTTCCATGGCGTCCTTGAAGCCCTGCCGGTCCTCCGCCTTGCGGATGGATTCGGGCGAGGTGCCCAGCAGCCGTACGCCGTACTGCTGCAGGATCCCCTGCTCATGCAGGTTCATGGCCAAATTCAATCCGGTCTGCCCGCCCAGGGTGGGCAGGATGGAGTCGGGCCGCTCCTTCTGGATGACCTGTTCTACGGAGGCCAGGTTCAGCGGCTCGATATACACATGGTCGGCAATGTCCTTGTCGGTCATGATGGTGGCGGGGTTGGAGTTGACCAGCACCACCTCCACGCCCTCTTCCTTCAGGGCCCGGCAGGCCTGGGTGCCGGCATAGTCGAACTCCGCGGCCTGTCCGATGACGATGGGGCCGGAGCCCAGCACCAGCACCTTTTTGATCTTCGGATTCTTAGGCATTTCCCTTCGCCTCCTCCATCATGTCCACAAAGCGGTCGAACAGGTACTCCGTATCCCGGGGTCCCGGAGACGCCTCCGGATGGAACTGAACGGTAAAGCAGCGGGGGCGGTTGTAGCGCAGGCCCTCCACGCTGCCCTCGTTCACGTTTACATGGGACACCTGCGCCACAGACGGGTCCACGCTCTCGGCCGTGACCACGTAGCCGTGGTTTTGGCTGGTGATGAAGGCCCGTCCGGCGGCCAGATCCTTGACCGGGTGGTTGGCGCCCCGGTGGCCGAAGCGCATCTTCCGGGTGGCGGCTCCGGTGGCCAGGGCCAAAAGCTGGTGTCCCAGGCACACCGCGAAGAGCGGCAGGTTGGAATCATAGAGCTTGCGCACCTCGGTAATGATCTGCGCGTTATCCGCCGGGTCGCCGGGACCGTTGGAGAGCATGACTCCGTCGAAGCCGCCGGAGAGCACCGCGGCGGCGGGGGTGTGGGCGGGATATACCGTCACCTGACAGCCCCGCTGCTGAAGGCAGCGGATCATATTCTCCTTCACGCCGTAGTCCATCAGGGCAACCCGCAGCCGCTGTTCCCCCAGCGCGGGGTACACCTGGCTCTCCTTCCGGGTGACGGCCTCTACGGTCCCCTCCACCCGATAGGCACGGATACGCTGTAAACAGTCCTCTACATGAAAATGCTCCGCACAGGTGATCATGCCGTTCATGGTCCCCTGACTGCGGAGTATGCGGGTCAGGGCGCGGGTGTCCACGCCTTCGATCCCGGTGATATCATATTGTTTCAGATAAGCGTCAAGCTCTCCCTCACAGCGGAAGTTGCTGCCCCTGCGGGCCAGGTGCCGGACGATGAACGCCTCCGCCCAGGGACGGGAGGATTCATTGTCCTCGTGGTTGACGCCGTAATTACCGATGAGCGGATAGCTCATCACAATGCCCTGCCCGGCATAGGACGGATCGGTCAAAATCTCCTGATAGCCCGTCATAGAGGTATTGAACACCATCTCACAGACCCGGTCGGCCGTGGAGCCGATGCTCCTTCCCGTGAAGACTGCGCCGCTGGCCAGGATCAAAGTCGCCTTCATCTACGGTATCCCGCCTTTCGTTCCCACATTTTAATCTGTTCAATTTTATCTCAAATTTCCCCGACTGACAATCCTGTTTTTCCCCCTTTTTGCGCAAAAAATGAAAAACGTTGTTTTGGACAAAAGCGGGGGGCGCATCGCCCGTTTTCACAGGCAATGCGCCCCACAGGTCATGGATCAGGGCCCGTTCAGCCGCCGTTTTTCTCTTTCCTGCGCAGCAGGATTCCGCCCGCAAACAGGGCCGCGGACATGCTCAGGGCCACAGCGCCCAGTCCCCGGGCATCCGATTGCCGCACGCTGCCGGTCTGGGGCAGATCCCCTTGAGGCACCGGCGCTTCCGGGATATCTGCCGGCGCATCCGGCGCGGGCTCCAGCGGCGCGGGATCGTCAGGGATCTCCGTTTCGGGCGCGGGCGTCGGGGGGACGGAAGGCGCCGGCGACGGTGCGGCGGAAGGCGCGGGAGTCGGCGTCGCGGCAGGCGTGGGCCTCGGCGTGGGGGTCGGCTCCCAGGGGTCCCCGGAAGGAGTCGGGGCCGGTTCGTTCCACTTGGCATAAACAGTGATTTGAGAATCCTCCTCCGCGACAGCGCTGTTCCCACTAAACTTCCCTGCAAAGAGTTTATAAAGCGTCTCCCACGCTCCGGCGGCGGCCGCCGCTTCTGCCGCCTGCACATTCTCTTCCGTCACATAATACCAGCCGCCAAACATATAGCCGCTGTGGGCAGCGTCCTGCCCGTGGTATGCAGGTCTGCACCGTTAATGGTGTAGTCGCTCACCTCATAGCCCGCTGCCGCATCGGTGGCGGCACAGCCGATCTGCGTGCCATCATCCATGTTTTGAAACTGCTCCGGCGCGCCAGACTGTGCCGTACCGTTTGCCTGAATGGTTCCCTCCGTCGCGTCGTAATGGACTACAACCACAGCAGCCCAGACGAAATCGCTTCCGTCGTCATAGGCGGTAGTATAGTCATACGCCGCCTTTCCATTCGGATCGTAGACGTTGATGCTCTGATAAGGATTGGTGACCTTGAACAGGGTCAGTGCCGTACCATAGTCGTTGACGGGCGCCGCATAAACGGCGGTGGCGGGTTTCAGCAGGGTATCGTCCAGGTTCTCCTGAGGATTGAGCGTTGCGAACTCATACGTCCCGGACATATTCCGTCGGCTTCCATTCAGCGAGCCGCTGGTCACTATGGTCCGTCCAGCCACCGTATCCGCAGGATCGTCAAAAATGTCCCGTCCCGTTTCAAAGGCCGGATTGGAGGACACACGTACGATATTCGCGCCTGCCGCCAAATTCCAAACGGAGGGCAATTTGCTGCCGCTGCTGTTGTACAGAGACCAGGTCCCGACCGTAACGATACTTCCGGTCACGTTTACCGTCGCCTTGGCCGCAACGTCCGCCCAGTAACCGGAGTCTCCCGGCTTGACCGCATATCCGTAAAGTGACGTTCCGACCCCGCTTCCAGTCGCCTCAATGGTGGAGTCATGGATCTGCGTCCCGGACGTTACCTGAAAGCGGATGCCCGCTCCGCCGTTTCCATTGGCCGCAACAGCGCTGTTTTGTGTAATGTTTGTCTGTGCGGCCCCAACATTGGTCTTTGTGATGTTCAGGCCAAGATACCGGTTGCCGCTGCAAGTAAGCTGAGCGTTCTCAGCGTCAAGCGCCACATTGGTCGCTCCGTGGGAGCCGTTTCCGCTGACCGAACCGCCGGAAGCAGACAGTACCAGTCCCATATTGTTGATACCGATGGCCCTATTTCCATCACAGTTAAACGTGCTGTTGCCGGAGGCGTCGATCCTCCATCGCGACATATCGCCCTGCCCTGTGATCCCATTGCGCCGGTTCCCATTGCAGGACAGCGCCGCCCCATGGGTCAGCTCGATCCGCAGCCTGGATACCGACGTATTATCACAGGAATAAATCTCATCCCAGCCGGTGCTCTCATCAAAGTGAGCGGCTGCCGCATCCACATGGAGTGTCAGATAGCCTGTAGTGGCATAGAGCGCCCCCCAGTTCCCGGTGCTGCCCAGGACAGCGCCGCCGGACACGTTGACGGCAGCCTCCCCGGTTCCGGCAACAAAGATACCGGAACCGGTCGCGCCATGGCCCTGCCCTCCGGTCACACCGTCCCCCTCTTCCATGCCGCCACCCCAGTAGTCGGCGCTGCCGCTGGATGGATGGTCCGTCTGGTGACAATTTCGGATCGTAAGCAATGCTCCGCCGCCAACGTTCAGTTCGGCGGGATTGGAGCTGCCGCCGATTCCAAGCTTGATGGCCATATTGTAGTCGCTCAGCGTCAGGCTGGTATTGACATTCAGGCTTCCGTGCTTGATCAGGATACCGGTGTAGTAGTCCCCGTAATAAAAACCGTTCTCAGAACCGATCCCATCCAGAACCTGCCCCTGCAGCACAGCTCCGTCCGATTGGACCGTCACATCAGCCCCATTGTCAATGATTAAGTGAAAGTGCTCATAAACCCCGCTGAGGGAAATTGCCGCATCCCTTGTCAGCCGGATGGATTTGTAGGTATTTTCCACTCCGTAGTTTCCGGGCTGTACCGTAATTACGCCCTCGGCCTGTGCCACCGCAGCGTCGATTTCCGCCTGGCCCATATCGGCGGTAATCGTATACGCTCCGCGGACCGCCAAAAGGGCGTTCAGCACGCGCTCTGCATCCGCCAGCTTTTCCAATAGCGCTTCGGAAACTTGAGACTGCTGCTCCGCCGTCATTACGCTGTATGCGGCACGGGCCGCCTGGATGGCCGGGCGATCGTCCAAAGTCACCGCGTCCGCCCCGGGCAGGGCGGCCAGCAGCTCTTCCACCGCGGCCACCGCAGCCGCAGCGGCAAAACGCTGTTCCAGAGCCGTAAGGGTATCCAAATGGGTCACAGGCGCTTTCTGCGCGCCGGTCAGCGCGTCATAGGCCGCGCGGGCAGCCTGGACATCTTCCTCCGTGCTCTCGCCGGTCAGCGCGGCGATCCGGTCGGAGACCGCCTTCGCAGCAGCCTGATCCTCCGCGCTGGGCTCCGTCAAGGCGTCCCCCTTACACCGAGCGGGATCCGCCTGGCATACAGGGCACGCTCCATTGGGCGCCTCCTCGGTACAGCGGGTCTCGCAGGTGCAGGACGCGGGCGTTTCCGTCCCCTGGCACCCGCTCACATCGGACGCACACACGGGGCACTCCGCATTTGGGGTCTTTTCCGTGCACTTTTCAGTGCAGAGGCACTTATCCTCCTGCGCGGCAGGCTTTCCTTTTGAAGCGGTTTTGTGTCTGCCGTTGGCAAACACAAAACCGGGGTACCCCGGTTCGCCCTTTTGGCCCATGGCAAGCCCGGATACGCTTTGCCCCGCTCCCAGATTCGGCTTTGTGATTCTACCTAAATATATAGTCCGTTTCGGTTATAGTTCGGTCACATTCTTAAATTTTTCTTCTTCCGCCGGCAGGCATAGCCGCCGGAAAAACGGCCAAACTAACACGTGCCCTGCAGAATATTTTAAGCCTGGAGGTCGTTTCGATGGTCATCGCCTTTTTACGTACCGTTATCCTCTATCTGCTCATCATCGCCGGGATCCGCCTGATGGGCAAGCGTCAGGTAGGCGAGCTGGAGCCGTCCGAACTGGTGCTCGCGCTCATCATTGCCGACCTGGCCGCCGTGCCCATGCAGGATTTCGGTATTCCCCTGCTCACCGGCATCATCCCTATCCTTACGCTGCTGTGCATCACCATGGCGCTGTCCGTGCTCACCATGAAAAACGTCAAATTCCGGGCCATTGTCTGCGGGCGGCC
>NZ_JALFGV010000045.1:0-7700 GCF_022777125.1 Lawsonibacter sp. | reverse complement strand
AAATGATTCATTTCCTCCGGGGAAAGCTCCCCGGCCAGAGCCGCCAGCTGCGTGGAGCGCCCCTCGCGGTGGCGGCGCAGCAGCAGGCCGTAGATTTTTGCCAGCGCCGGAGCGGAAAACTGCTCCGGCTTGAGCCCGTCCGTCTCTTGAAACAGTGCGCTCTCCAGCAGCAGCAGCCGGAGCACCCCCTCCTCCGCACGGGCAGAGCGCAGGTTGGCGTAGCGCAGCTCCCGCTCCTTCGGCTGGAGCTGGACGGCTGGGGTCAGGTCACGGCGCTCCTGTTTCTTTTTGGCCTGCTTCATGCGGCGGGCCAGCTCCCGCTTGACCTCCTGGGCCATGGCCTCGGCGGAGACGCCCGCGGCGGCGGCGGCCTTGTTGCCGTAGATCTCCCGTTCGATGGGGCTGCGCAGGGAGGCTACCGTCTCCACCGCTTCCCGCAGAAAAGCCAGCCGCCCCTCCTCGCCGGACAGATCGTGCCGCTGCTGCAGGGTATCCAGCTTGTAGTCGTTCTGCCCCGCGCTGCCGCTCAGGCACTTTTCAAAAGCGGCGGGGCCGAATTTTTTTACAAAGTCATCCGGGTCCTGTTTGAGCGGGTTTCCCGCGGCGTCGTACGCATTGGGCAGCTGCAGCACCCGTACGTTCAGGTCGGCGTTTCTCAGGATGCCCAGTACCCGGTCGGTGGATTTTTTCCCCGCCGGGTCGTTATCGTAGCAGAGCACCAGTTCCCGGGTGTACCGGGCGAGGATCCGGGCATGCTCCTCGGTAAGCGCGGTGCCCATCGTGGCCACTACGTTGTCAAAGCCCGCCTGATGCAGGGTGATCACGTCGATATTGCCCTCGACCAGCACCAGGTTGGGCCGCTTGGTGCTCTTGGCAAAATTCAGGGCGTAGATGAGCCGCCCCTTTTTGAACACGGCCGTCTCAGGGGTGTTGAGGTACTTCGCCCCCTCCTCTCCCGGCAGGATGCGGCTGGTAAAGCCGGTCACTTCCCCCCGCACGTCGATCACGGGGAGCATGAGCCGGGAGCGGAACTTATCGTAGACGCCGCCGTTTTTACCCGCCACGGCAAGGCCTGCTTCGATCAGCTCCAGCTTGGTATACCCCTGTTCCGACAAGGCGCGGATCAAGCCGTCCCACTGGTCCGGGGCGGCCCCCAAACCGAAGCGGGTGGCTGTGCGGGGGGTAATCTGCCGCTGGGCGATATAGTCCCGCACCCGCGCCCCGCCGGGGCTTTTGAGGTATTCGTGGTAGAACCGGGCCGCATCCCGGTTGGCCGCCAGGGCACGGGCGCGCTTTTTCCGGCTTTCGTCGTCGGCCGAAGCGTCCGGGACCTCCATCCCCGCCCGCTGGGCCAGCAGGCGTACCGCATCCACAAACGGCAGGTTCTCGATCTCCATAAGAAAGGAGATCACCCCGCCCCCCTTTCCGCAGCCAAAGCAGTGGTAGATCTGCTTCTCCTGAGACACGGAAAAGGAGGGCGTCTTTTCACTGTGAAAGGGACACAGGCCCCACAGATTGGCGCCCTTCTTTTTCAGGGATACGTAGGAGGACACCACATCGGAGATCTCGCTCCGGGCCACCAGTTCGTCGATAAATTGCTCCGGAATGGCCATGGCCGCCCTCCTTCCGACTATTTTTGCCGTGATCTGCCGGTTTCATACCCGCGCCCCGTCATTTCCTGCCCCACGCGGCACAGCCGCGCGGGGACCCCGTTTCAACTTCCTCGGGCGAACTGAATTCGCCCTGCGGCAAGGTTTTACCTGCGGCAAAACGCTTGGCGCGCTTGCGCGCGTCCCGCTTCGCGGGTCCCTGCCCCACGCGGCACAGCCGCGCGGGGACCCCGTTTCAACTTCCTCGGGCGAACTGAATTCGCCCTGCGGCAAGGTTTTGCCTGCGGCAAAACGCTTGGCACGCTTGCGCGCGTCCCGCTTCGCGGGTCCCTGCCCCACGCGGCACAGCCGCGCGGGGACCCCGTTTCAACTTCCTCGGGCGAACTGAATTCGCCCTGCGGCAAGGTTTTGCCTGCGGCAAAACGCTTGGCGCGCTTGCGCGCGTCCGCGTCTATTTCACGCTCCACGCCTTTGGGATGAAGGCTTCGCCGAACTGCTCCACCGCAAATTTGTCCGTCATACCGGAAATGTAGTCGCAGACGGCGCGCTCCGGGCTCTCCTCCATACGGATCTCCTGGAATTCCGGGGGCAGCTTGTCCGGGTCTGCTCTATAGTATTCAAAGAGGCGGCGCAGCATGTCCTGCGCCTTGCCCTCCTCGCCCTTGGCCACCGGATTGCGGTAAACGTACTCAAACATGAACTCCCGCAGCTCGTGCATGGCGTCCCGGCAGGCGGCGGACTGGACGATTTCATTGCGCCCGGCGCTGCTTGCGATGATGTCCGTCACCAGGGTGTTGATGCGCTCGGAGTGGGTGAATCCCAGCATCTGAGAGACGCTCAGGGGAATATCCATAGGATAGATGATCTTGCCCCGAATGGCGTCGTCGATATCGTGGTTGATGTAGGCAATCTTATCCGCCAGGCGCAGAAGCTGGCCCTCCAGCGTCTCGGCCCGGTCGCTTCCCGTATGGCAGAGGATGCCCCGGCGCACCTCCCACGTCAGGTTGAGGCCCTCTCCGTCCTTCTCCAGCCGGTCCACCACCCGCAGGGACTGCTCGTTGTGGGCAAACCCGCCGGGCATAATCTCATGGAGGACCCGCTCCCCGGCGTGGCCAAAAGGGGTATGGCCCAGATCATGGCCATAGGCGGCGGCCTCCGTCAGGTCTTCATTGAGGCGCAGCCCCCGTGCGATGGTACGGGCGATACGGGAGACCTCGATGGTGTGGGTCATACGGGTGCGGTAGTGGTCCCCCTCCGGCTCCAGGAATACCTGCGTTTTGTGCTTCAGCCGCCGGAATGCCTTGGAGTGGACGATGCGGTCGATGTCGCGCTGGAAGCAGGTGCGGGTGGGACACGGCTCCAGGGGACGCTCCCGCCCCCGCGAGGCCGATGCAAGACAGGCGAAGGGAGACAGCTGCGCCCGCTCCGCCGCTTCGGTCTGTTCTCTCAGTGTCAAGGGAAATGCCCTCCTCCCCTGCTTCCGCTATAACTGTATACGCTTTTTTTCGGAAAAACCCTTCTTTTTTCCGAAAATTCATAATTTATTCATATTATTTGATCGGAACCGCACGATAGGCCTCCCCGCAGGCCCGGGGCAGGACCTCCCCGGCGGTCCGTTCGGTCACCGCCGCGATAAAGTCTTCCACCCGCTGCTCGGGCAGCAGCGCCCGGATGGTCACGTCTTCGGCGTACTCCACGCCGCCCAGCGCGCCGCCCTGGCGCTCCACCTCCAGCTTCATCCGCTCAAAAAGCCCGTAGGCGCAGGGCAGGGACAGCTCCACCCAGCGGCGCACCACGGAGATCCCGGCGGCATCCAACGCGTCCTTGGCGCTTTGGGTATAGGCCCGCACGAGCCCGCCGGCCCCAAGCAGCACGCCGCCGAAGTAGCGGGTGACCACACAGCAGACGTTTTCCACGCCCTCCCGCTGGAACACGCCCAGCATGGGCTGTCCCGCGGTACCTTGGGGTTCCCCGTCGTCGGAGCAGCGCTCCGCGCCCCCCGCGCGAAGCCGGTAGCACCAGCAGTTGTGCCGGGCGTCATAGTGCCGCTTTCTGACTGCCTCGATCCGGGCGCGGGCCTCCTTCTCGCTCTCTACGGGGAAGACCTGCCCCAGAAAACGGGAGCGCTTTTCCACCAGTTCGGTCTCGGCAGGGCCCGTCGGCACAAAATATTCCGTCACTGCATCCACTCCTCCCGGGTAATGGCATAATAGTGCGCCTGCCGTACTTCCCCCAGCTGCACTACCTCCTCCCGCCGGGAAAAGCGGTAGGTCATACCGCACTTTTCCATCACACGGCGGGATTTTACGTTGCCGTCATAGTAGGCCGCCCAAAGGGCCGCATAGCCCAGCGCCGTAAAGCCGTGCAGGAGGATCGCCTCCACCGCCTCCGGGATCAGGCCCTGCCCCCAGTGATCCCGGCACAGGGAATAGCCGATCTCCTCGCTGGGCAGACCCAGCCCCGGCTCGTGCTTATCCACGAATCCGGCCGAGCCGATCACCCGGCCGGTCTTCCGCAGCACCACCGCCAGGGTGTTGGAGGGCTGGAAGATGGTGCGGATCACCTCCAGGCTTTCCGCCAGACTCTCATGGGGCTTCCAGCCGGCGGGCGGCCCCACCTCCGGATGGCTGGCATAGGCATACAGATCCTGTGCGTCTTCCTCGGTAAAGGGACGCAGGATCAGACGGGACGTCTCCAGGTACAGGCTCATGCTTCCTCCTCTCCGCCCTCCGCAAAGAGGACGCGCATCATCCGCTCCGGCGCGGCCAAAAAATCACGGGTGATCTGAACGTGCTCCGTCTCCTGCCAGGCCACCGGCGTGATGCCCGCCGCGCCGTCAAAGCGCAGGATCTCCGCCCGGGGGCAGGCCATCAGGATGGGGGAATGAGTGGCCACAATCAGCTGGGAGCCCTCCGACGCCAGACGGTGCAGCAGCGCCAGAAAGGTGAGCTGGCGGACCGGGGACAAGGCGGCCTCAGGCTCGTCCAGCAAATAAAGGCCCTGTCCCCGGAAACGGTTCTGGGCCAAGGCGAGCAGGCTCTCCCCATGGGATCGGCCGTGCAGGGAGCGCCCGCCGAACTGCCGCAGAAAGCCCCGGTCGCCCTCAGCCAGCTCGTCCACATAGCTGGCCATGTTGTACAAGCTCTCGGAGCGGAGAAAATAGCCGTCCTGCGCAATGCAGCTCCCCCGCACCAGGCGCAGCCTGCGGTACAAGCCGGAGTGGGTGTCCCGGCTGGAAAACCGGAAATTCCGGGAGCCGCCCTCCGGATTAAAGCCCCAGGCCACGGCGATGGCCTCCAGCAGCGTGGATTTCCCGCTCCCGTTCTCCCCCACGAAGAAGGTGACCGGGCAGCGGAACTCCAGCCGTTTCAGCGCCGCCACTGCCGGAATGCGCCGCGTGTAGTCCGCCTCGTCCGCCGCCTCGTCCAGCTGCTCCAAGCCGCGCAGATAAAGCATATCCGTCACCTTCCTCTCCCCGGGCAAAGGCCGTCTTTATTCTTCCCAAAACTCCCTGGGCGGCGTCCAGCCGGAGACGATATAGCCCCGCAGACGGCCCAGCTGCACCGGGGTGCACACGGCGGTGACCTCGATGGCCTCTCCGTAGTCCACCCGCTCCACCTTTGCCTGGCGGTGGAGCAGATCCACCAGCCCCCCCTGGTCGTAGGGGATCTGCAGCACCACCCGTCGTGCCCCGGTGTCCAGACGCGTTCCGATCATCTCCAGCAGCTTGTCCAGCCCCTGCCCCGTTTTCGCGGAGAGCGAGACGATGTCCGCCCCGTGGGGCAGGATATCGCCGGTATAGCAGTCCGCCTTGTTGAACACATCGATCCGGGGCGTCCCGGCGGAGCCCAGCTCATCGACCAGATGCTCCACCACCTCGGCCTGCTCCCGCCATTCGGGGTTGGAGGCGTCGATGACGTGGAGCAGCAGATCCGCGTAGGACAGCTCCTCCAAAGTAGCCTTGAAGGCCTCCACCAGGTGGTGGGGGAGCTTGCGGATAAAGCCCACGGTGTCGCTGAGCAGCACCGTACAGGTATCGCTGATCTCCAGGGTGCGTGTGGTGGTGTCCAGCGTGTCGAACAGACGGTCGTTGGCCGGGATCTCCGCGCCGGTGAGGGCGTTCAGAAGGGTGGACTTGCCCGCGTTGGTATAGCCCACCAGAGCCACCACCGGCACCTCGTTCTTCTCCCGCAGCTGCCGCTGGGTGGCGCGCACCCGCCGCACCTGCTCCAGTTCCTCCTGAAGCTTGGCGATCTTCCGGCGGATGTGCCGCCGGTCGGTCTCCAGCTAGGTCTCACCGGGGCCGCGGGTACCGATGGGGCTCTTTCCGCCGGAGGCGGTCTGCCGCACCAGGTGGCCCCACATGCCCGTCAGCCGGGGCAGCAGGTATTGGTACTGGGCCAGCTCCACCTGCAGCCGGCCCTCCCGTGTGCGGGCCCGCTGGGCAAAGATGTCCAGAATGAGGGCCGCACGGTCCAGCACCTGGACCCCCAATTCCTCGGACAATACCCGCTGCTGGGAGGGGGAAAGGGCATTGTCAAAGATGACCAGGTCCGCCCCCGCGTTCCGGACCAGCTCCTTTACCTCGGCGGTCTTGCCTTCTCCGATAAAGGTGCGCGCTTCCGGGGCGTCCCGGTTCTGCAGCGCCATGCCCACGCAAACGCCCCCCGCCGTCTCCAGCAGGGCTTCCAGCTCCTCCATGGACGCCTCCGTGGCGCACTCCTCCCGGGGCAGGCTGTGGGCGCTCAGGCCCACCAGCACCGCCCGGTCGCGCTTGTCTTCGGTATACTGCGTCATAAAACCTCCCCGTGTCAGGTCCGCTTCAGGACCTCCACGATCTCTCCGATATACATGCGGTGGTAATCCTTTCCGGGATAGCAGGCCCCGTCGATCTCCGCATCCAGAAAATGGGCCGGATCAAGATCCTGCCAGTAGGCTTTCTTACAGACCAGCACCAGCTCGGCCTGTTCAAAATAAGGGGCCTTCCCCTCGCCCGCCGCCACGGTGAAGCCGCACGCCTTCGCCTTGTCGACCTCCCGGCCGCTCTTGGCGCCGCACAGCGCGAGGGCCTTGTGGTACTCGCGGCCGAAAAAGGCCAGGGTAAAGAAATCGCTGCGCTCCACAAATTCATAGGTGTAGCGCTGGGGGCGGATATAGATGGTCGCCACGTTCTTGCCCCACAGCACCCCCAGGCCGCCCCAGCTGGCGGTCATGGTGTTGCAGTGTTCCGGTGTACCTGCGGTGATCAGCATCCACTGATCCCCGATCAGGGAAAAGACGTTTTCCTTCAGGGTCTTGGGGTCGATCTTCTCAAACATCGTGCTGCCTCCCTTTTACGCTTCGTCGGCTACAGTATATGCAGTAGACCCGTCAAAAAAGCCATTCGGACTTTGGGATCACGTTCTGCACGGCGGCCGCGGCTCAATTCCCCAGGAGAGGGCCCCTCCAGCTGCCGTGAGAAGCATCCGTCCGAAGGCGCATACGCTCAGAACGGACCGTTTTTCCCGTTGTCCCGCCGCCAGGCTTCCCCCCCCCCGGGGGAGCTCCGGGGCCGCAGACACAGGATTTGTGCAAAAGAGCCCGTACCGAAACCGGTACGGGCTCCCTGAAATACCAACTTACTTCTTGTCCAGACCAAACTTCTTGTTGAAGCGGCTGACGCGTCCGCCAGTATCCACCATCTTCTGCTTGCCGGTGAAGAAGGGGTGACACTTAGAGCAGACTTCAACTCGAATGTCCTTCTTGGTAGACCCGGTTTCGATCACGTTACCGCAGGCGCATTTGATGGTGGTCTGTTCGTAGTTGGGATGGATGCCTTCCTTCATTGTGTGTTCACCTCTTTCTCTTCCTGGATATGGGCATGTGGGTAGAAAGTACCCGCAAACGCATTTGATATAATAACATGTCCCGGGCAAAAATGCAACTACTTTTTTCTCTTTTTTCGGCCGTTGCGGCTTGTAATATTAAGTGCGAAAGGACACGAAACACCCGAACACGGGTGAATCGGTTCTTCCGCACTTCTTTTTTATATCACAGTACGCCACAAGAAGCAATAGAAACGGGGTGAAAAATGGTGCGGCAGTACAGATA
>NZ_JALFGV010000041.1:0-12633 GCF_022777125.1 Lawsonibacter sp. | reverse complement strand
TTTTTGCCACTGTGGCGTTTTGCCCGGCCTTTTCCACCCGGAAGCTGGAGCTGCTGCGGGATATGGTGGGGCCGGCGCGTGCGGAGGACGGCCTGACGGAGGCGGAGCCGCAGGAGTACGGCCGCCTGCGGCGCGCCCTGCTCTCGGATACCGCCGCGGTCCATTATGATCAGCGCCTGCTGCGGTTCCAGCAGGGCATGAGCCGTATGAGCGGCGGGGGGCTGTATAAGATCACGGTGGACGGTGTGGAGGGCTGCGCCGCGGCTGAGTATGTGGATCGGCACAGCGTATTGTGCAAGGAGCTGCTGATCCCGTCTCAGCACCTGGCGCGGGCCGTGGCCCGGCTGGCGGAGCGGCTGCCCGCCGACCGGTATCATGTGCGTACCCCCGCCGGGTGGGAGGGCCTGCCGGGCAGCTACAACCAGGCGTTCGGAATGGTCAAGTGGTACGACCGGGAAAAGCGGGCGCTGTGGGAGCGGACGGCGCACGGCTATATGGGCCTCGGGTTTGACTGATAGGGCGTCCGGCTGGAGGGGCGCTGCCTGTGTGGGGCGCGGCGCGGTTGAACCGCTCCGGCCCGCCGAAGAAAACGGGCGTACGCCGGTATCATGCGCCTGAAGCATCGAATTTTGCAGAATATGTCCCCAAAAGCGGCGCACGGCAAGTCCGTGCGCCGCTTTTTGCATCGTTTCTGATCGGATGCTTCAACACGTTAGTTTGACGGGTTTGACTGCAAATGAATAATTTTTAACTTTGATGGTTTTATATTCGCTTGCAAGTTTAAAAATAAAGAAAAAAGACACCAAAAAACAGTTTTTCATAATAAAGAAAATTGTTTTCCGAAATAATTTATGGACAAATCAGAGGATAAATGTTCGCGGTGTGAGGACACTTGCAAGAAAAGGAGCCATTTCCATCAAAAAGGCGGGGGGAATCCCTTGACGCAGGAGGGCTTTTAAGATAAAATAAACGAACGCTAATATGGGGCATCATGAATTGAAGCAACAGATATAGGAAGTGAAGAAATGGCAAAATACACAGCGAAGCGAGTAGTGATGGCGCTGTTGACGCTGCTGGTGGTGGCCTGCATTACCTTTTTCCTGATGAACGCCATACCGGGGAACCCGTGGCTGTCGGAGAAGACGCCGTCCCAGGCGACGATCGACGCGCTGAACGCGAAGTATGGGCTGGACCAGCCGCTGATCGTGCAGCTGGGAAAGTACCTGGGGAACCTGCTGCAGGGGGACTTTGGGGTGTCGATCAAAATGCAGAAGAACCGCCCGGTCCTGGACATCATCCTGGAGATGTTCCCGGTTTCGGCGAAGGTGGGCATCGTGGCCATCTGCTGGGCGGTGGTGGTCGGGGTGCCGTTGGGCTGCCTGGCCGCCTATAAGCGGGGGACTTGGGTGGACAGCCTTTTGCGGGTGGTGTGCACCATCGGCATCTCAATGCCGGGCTTCGTGGTGGCGACGATCCTGCTGCATACGCTGTGCGGCGGGATCGAGGGGCTCAAGATTTTCCCGACGATCTTTGACGGGACGCTGAAGAGCTATGTGCTGCCCTGCGCGGCGCTTGGGTTCTATCCCATGTGCTACCTGTCCCGGCAGACCCGGACGGCCATGCTGGACTCCATCAACCAGGAGTACATCAAGACGGCGCGGGCCAAGGGGCTGAAGAACAAGAAGATTATTTTCAAGCACGCCCTGCGCAACGCCCTCATCCCGGTCATCACCTACCTGGGCCCCCAGATCGCCTTTACCCTGTGCGGCGGGCTGGTGGTGGAGAAGGTGTTCTCCATCCCCGGTCTGGGGCGCTATTTCATACAGTCCATCCAGAACCGGGATTACCCCGTGATCATGGGGACGACCATCTTCCTGGCGGCGTTCATCATCGTGATGAACCTGCTGGTGGATTTGGCGTACAAACTGGTGGACCCGCGGATCAATCTTTCGAAGGGAGGGAACTGACCGATGGACGAACACAAGCGGAAAAAGACCTTCGGCTCCCTCCAGCCGGATATCGAGGACATCCTGTCGTGGAACGAGCTGCCCGGAGACGCCTTCGAGGCGGCTACCACCGAGGAGCGGGAGAACTTTATTCAGGACCGGAAGAGCGTGTCCTATTGGGCGGACGCCTGGCGGCGGCTGCGGAAGAACACAGTGGCCATGGTGGCTTTGTGCATCGTGGTGATCATCGCCCTGTTTGCATTCATCGGCCCGATGGTGGTTCCGTACACCTACAAGCAGCAGGTGCGCGGCTCCGAGTCGCTGCATCCGTGGCACTACAGCCTGGAAGACCAGAAGCGGATCAGCGATTACCTGGAGGAGCACAACGGCGCGGGCAAGCTGACCCCGGACGAGGCGGTGGAGAAGGCCCGCGCGGAAGCGGCGGCGGCGGGCAAGACCCTCTCCCGTGTGGAGGAGGCCAAGATCCGCGCTCAGGCCAATGTGAGCCAGGGGCAGACCGCCGAGGAGGTCACCCAGGCCGACGCCGTGAAGGCGCTGGGCATCCAGTCCAAGCCGTTCGGCTACTCGATGCAGGAACTGCAGCGCAAGGCCGCCGGGGAGGACGTGTTCCCCCACGTGTTCGGCACCGACGAGCAGGGGCGTGACATCATGGTGCGTGTGATGGTGGGCGCCCGGGTGTCCATTATCGTAGGCGTGTGCGCGGCCCTGCTGGTGCTGGTGATCGGCGCGCTGTACGGCTCCATCTCCGGCTACTGCGGCGGCATGGTGGACACGGTCATGCAGCGGATCGTGGAGCTGATCTACTCCATACCGGAGATGCTGATCATCCTGCTGCTCTCGGCCACGCTGAAGCCGGCGCTGGAACAGTTCCAGAACTCCGGCAACGGGCCGCTGCAGAACCTGGTGACCATCCTGGGTCCCAATATTATCGCCATGTTCATCGCCTTCGGGCTGTTGTACTGGGTGACCATGTCCCGCATCATCCGCGGGCAGATCCTCCAGCTCAAGCAGCAGGAGTACGTGACGGCGGCCCGGGCGCTGGGGGCGAAGGGCGGGCGCATCATCAAGCGCCACCTGCTGCCCAACTGCGTGGGCCAGATCGTCACCACCACGTTCCTGCAGATCCCGTCCGCCATCTTCCTGGAGTCATTCCTGTCCTTCGTGGGCGTGGGCGTGTCCGCGCCCCTGACCAGCCTGGGCTCCATGTGCTCCGAGGCCCTGAGCGGTCTGACCACCTATCCCTATCGCCTGTTTATCCCGGCGGCCATCCTGAGCCTGCTGATCCTGTGCCTGAATCTGTTCGGCGACGGTCTGCGGGACGCGCTGGACCCCCGGCTGAAGAAATAAGAAAGGAGGAGACAAACCTATGGACCATACGGAAAAGAACGGCAAGCTGCTGGAAGTCAAGGATCTGCACGTCTCCTTCTTCACCCCCGCGGGCGAAGTCAAGGCCGTGGGCGGCATCAGCTATGATCTGAATTACGGCGAGGTCATGGGCATCGTGGGAGAGTCCGGCTCCGGCAAGAGCGTGGAAGCCTACTCCATCATCGGGCTGCTGCAGTCCCCGGGCAAGGTCATCGGGGGGTCCATCACCTTTGAGGGGGAGGACGTGCTGGCCAAGAGCAAGGAGGAGATGATCGCCTTCCGCGGCAGCAAGGTGGCCATGATCTTCCAGAACCCCATGACCTGCCTCAACCCCGTATACACCATCGGCAACCAGCTGATCGAGGCCCTGAAGGCCCACGACAAGGGCGTCTCCAAGGAGGCGGCGGCCAAGCGGGCCATGGAGATGCTGGAGCTGGTGGGCATCAACAACGTGGAAAAGCGAATGAAGCAGTACCCCCATGAGCTTTCCGGCGGTATGCGGCAGCGGGTGATGATCGCCATGGGGCTGATCTGCCACCCTCAGCTGCTGATCGCGGACGAGCCGACCACGGCGCTGGACGTGACCATCCAGGCCCAGATCCTGGAACTGATGAAGGACCTGCAGAAGAAGACCCATATGGGCATCATCTTTATTACCCACAACCTGGGCGTGGTGGCGGAGATCTGCGACAAGGTGTCGGTCATGTACGCGGGGAAGATGGTGGAGCAGGGGCCGGTGGACGATATCTTCTATCAGCCCGGCCACCCCTACACGATGGGACTGCTGCGCTCCATGCCGCGGGTGGACGCGGAGAGCTACGAGCGGCTGATCCCCATTGAGGGCACTCCCGTGGACATGCTCAACCCGCCCGAGGGCTGCCCCTTCGCGCCCCGGTGCGAGCACGCCATGAAGATCTGCCTGCAGAAGATGCCGCCCTATGTGGAGCTGGGCAACCAGCACCGCTCGGCCTGCTGGCTGCGGGTACAGGAGCAGCTGGAGCGGGAAAAGGGGGAGAAGAAGGAGGTGGACGGCCGTGAGTGAGCAAAAAGACATCCTCGTACAGGTCGATCACCTGAAGAAGTATTTTGGGGTCAAGGGTTTAAAGGGCCCCGGCGTGCAGGCGGTGGAGGACGTGTCCCTGTTCATCCGGCGGGGCGAGACCCTGGGCCTGGTGGGGGAGTCCGGCTGCGGCAAGACCACGCTGGGCCGGACCATCCTGCAGCTGCATGAGCCTACCTCGGGCCGGATCGTCTATGACGGACAGACCATCTTCGAGGGGAAGGATCCCTGGCAGCGCAAGAGCGTGCCGGTCCGGGAGAAGGACGGCTCCACCACGAAACGGGAGGAGCTGGTCCAGGTCAAGGTGCCCCGGCCCAAGCAGGTGAACATGCTGCCCTACCGGCGGAAGATGCAGATCATCTTCCAGGACCCCTCTGCCTCCCTGGACCCCCGCATGACGGTGGGGGAGATCATCGGCGAGGCGCTGGACATCCACAAGCTGTGCGCTTCCAAGGCGGAGCGCACGGAACGGATCAAGGAGCTGCTGGGGCAGGTGGGACTGAATACCGAGCACGCCAACCGCTATCCCCATGAGTTTTCCGGAGGCCAGCAGCAGCGGGTGGGCATTGCCCGGGCCCTGGCGGTGAAGCCGGAGTTTATCGTGTGTGACGAGCCCATCTCGGCGCTGGACGTGTCCATCCAGTCGCAGGTGGTGAACATGCTGGAGGATATGCAGCAGGAGATGGGGCTGACCTATCTGTTCATTGCCCACGACCTGAGCGTGGTGCGGCATATCTCCAACCGCATCGGCGTGATGTACCTGGGCACAATGGTGGAGCTGGCGGAGAGCTACGAGCTCAACCGCAACCCGATGCATCCCTACACCAAGACGCTGCTGTCCGCAGTGCCTGTGCCCGATCCGGAGGTAAGCCGCTCCCGGCAGCGGATCGTACTGGAGGGCGATATCCCGTCGCCCATGAATCCGCCTACCGGCTGCCGCTTCCACACCCGCTGTCCCTATGCCACAGAAAAGTGCAGGGAAGCGGTCCCCGAGTTCAAAGAATATGCGCCCGACCATTGGGCCGCGTGCCATCTGCTGGGGTAAGGGGCGCATATTCTTCGGCCGGCAGGGCCGGCCCGCCGCGTGGGCGGCGTCCAAGCGGTTTGGCCGCATGGCCAAACCCTTGCCGCAGGGCGGATCGATTCCGCCCGAGGAAGCGCGGTAAAGGCGGGGCCCCCGCGGGGCGCGGCCCCGCGGGGGGCATATGCGCCCGGCCATTGGGCCGCGTGCCATCTGCCGGGGTAAGGAGCGCACGGAAGGCCACGCCCGGCGCAGGCGGCAGGAAAAGGATCTGGATTTTTGTTCAAATTTATGTAACAAATTTGAAACAATTGCTTTACACTCCGCTGAGCTCTATGATATAATCGGTTTGTTCCAAAAAGGCCATGGCCTTTTTGCGCCCGCATTCCGCGGGCGCAAAGAAACCCATTGTGTATCGCGCCGTAAGGCGAAATGATACAAAAATGAAAAATGGAGGTCCATATAATGAAAAAGACGAAGCTCCTGTCTCTGCTTCTGTCCGTGATCTTTGTGGTTTCTCTGCTGGCCGGCTGCGGCGGCGGCGGGACTGCGGAGACCACCGCGCCGGAGACCACTGCTCCGGAGACCACCGCTCCCGAAACCACCGCTCCTTCCGACGGCGCGTATGAGATCACTCTGAACATCGCGTCCGAGCCCCAGTCCATCGACCCCGCCCTGAACTCCGCCGTGGACGGCGCCATCATGCTGGGCCACATGTTCGAGGGCCTGATGAAGTGGGAGGACTCCGGCGTGGAGGCCAACGGCTCCGACGGTACGGCCAACAATGCCGCGCTGACCTATGGCCAGGCCGCCAGCTATGAGAAGGCTGAGAACGCCGACGGCACCGTCACCTACACCTTTACGCTGCGTGACGACGCCATGTGGTCGGACGGCCAGCCCGTCACCGCCCAGGACTTTGTGTACTCCTGGCAGCGCCTGGTCACCCCCGAGACCGCCGCTGACTACAACTACATGATCGACTGCGTCGTGAACGCCAATGAGATCATGGCCGGCGAGAAGGAGCCCTCCGAGCTGGGCGTTTCCGCCCCCGACGAGCACACCTTCGTGGTGACGCTGGTGAACGATCTGCCCTACTTTACCGAGATCTGCGCCTTCCCCGCCACCTTCCCCGTGCGTCAGGACATGATCGAGGCCGCCGGCGACCAGTGGACCTTCGATACCGCTACCTACCTGTCCAACGGCCCCTACACCATGACCGCCTGGAACCACAACTCCGAGATCATCATGGAGCCCAACCAGTATTACTATGACGTGGCCAACCTGGGCCCCGACAAGATCACCTTTAAGCTGATGGACGACCAGAACGCCATGCTGTCCGGCTTCAACTCCGGCGAGCTGGACTTCATCGAGGATGTGCCTCAGGCTGAAATCGCCGGCCTGATCGCCTCCGGCGACCTGAAGATCGTGGACTACATCGGCACCTACTATGTCTGCTACCAGACCCAGAAGGCCCCCTTCGACAATCCCAAGGTCCGCCAGGCCTTCACTCTGGCCGTTGACCGCACCTACATCGTCAACCAGGTGACCCAGTCCGGCCAGGTCGAGGCCGGCGGCTTCGTGCCCGCGGGCGTGTATGACGCCGAGGGCGCTTCCGGCGCGGACTTCCGCACCAACGGCGGCGATTACTACGCGCCCACCGACGCCGACTACGAGGCCAACTGCGAGCTGGCCCGCCAGCTGCTGGCCGAGGCCGGCTATCCCAACGGCGAGGGCTTCCCGGTGGTCGAGTACCTGTACAACACCTCCGACGCCCACAAGGCCGTGGCTGAGGCCCTGCAGTACATGTGGGAGACCGAGCTGGGCGTGACCGTGACGCTGAACAACCAGGAGTGGGCCGTGTTCCTGCAGACCCGTAAGGACGGCGACTACTCCATCGCCCGCAACGGCTGGATCGCCGACTACAACGATCCCATGTCCTTCCTGGATATGTGGCTCACCGGCGGCGGCAACAACGACGCTCAGTACGTCAACCCCGAGTACGACGCGCTGATCCAGGCCGCCAAGTCCACCACCGATCCTGCCGAGCGCATGCAGGCCATGCATGACGCCGAGGACATCATCATCGGCCAGGACTGGGCCCTTAACCCCCTGTACTTCTACACCCAGAAGTACATGATCTCCGACCGTATCAACGGCATGTACTACACCCCCCTGGGCTACTTCTTCTTTACCTACGCCCAGCCCAACGCCTAAAACGCAACAGCAAAAGGGCGGAGCCGACCGGCTCCGCCCTTTGTTTTTTGTCAGCTTTGACGAATGAATAAATATTGCATTTATCTGAATATGGTGTATAATAAGAAACATCCAAACCGGAATGAGGCTATTACATCTGTGGATACCATGAATAGGAGAGAATGAAAATGAAGCAGTTTAAGAAGATTGCTGTCCTTGGCCTGGCACTGGCCATGTCCGTCAGCCTGCTGGCCGCCTGCTCCGGCGGTTCCGGCACCGCCGCCACCCCGGCCCCTGAGACCGCCGCGCCCGAGACCACGGCTCCGGAAACGACCCCCGCCGACGGCCTGGTCACCGTGGAAGCGGGCAAGCTCCACATGTCTACCAACGCCGCCTTCCCTCCCTATGAGATGGTGAAGGACGACGGCACCTTCGAGGGCATCGACGTGGAGGTGGCTGCCGCGATCGCCGAAAAGCTGGGGCTGGAGCTGGTCGTGGACGACATGGGCTTTGACGCCGCCCTGCTGGCCGCGCAGAATGGCCAGAGCGACATCGTCATGGCCGGCGTGACCGTCACCGAGGAGCGCGCGGCCGTCATGGAGTTCTCCGACAGCTACGCCACGGGCGTGCAGGTGGTCATCGTCAAGGAGGGCTCCGATGTGACCATGGACAACCTGGGTGAGAAGATGATCGGTTGCCAGAAGGCCACCACCGGCTACATCTATGCGTCGGATACTCCTGAGAAGGGCGGCTACGGCGAGGACCACGTCATCGCCTATGAGACCGGCGCTCTGGCCGTAGAGGCCCTGAAGAACGGCCAGGTGGACTGTGTCATCATCGACAATGAGCCTGCCAAGGCCTATGTGGCCGCCAATGAGGGCCTGACCATCCTGGATGGCGAGTGGGTCACCGAGGATTACGCCATCGGCATGAAGAAGGGCAACACCGCCCTGCTGGAGGCCGTGAACAACGCTATGGCCGAGCTGAAGGCCGACGGCACCTTCCAGAAGATCGTGGACAAGTATATTACCACGAAATAAGGGTGAACATTGAGGCGGCGACTCCCGGGCTGCGTTCCGGGAGCCGCCTTTCTCGCTGTCCGCCCCAACGGTTGAGGCAAAGAAAGGAGAGAGCCTATGGGTACTCGGCTGATAGAGTTCCTTGACTGGTTCAGTGTGGGCTTCCACCGGGCCTTCCTCGAAGGGGAGCGCTGGAAGCTGTATCTCAAGGGCATGGGGGTCACGCTGCAGCTCACCATCGCCGCCCTTGTCATCGGTATTGTGCTGGGCGTGGTAGTGGCCGTCGTCCGTACCGCCCACGACCAGCAGCGGCTGGGCCACCGGAACGTGGTGCTGGGTATTTTAAACGGTGTGTGCAAGGTGTATACCACCATCATCCGGGGCACGCCCATGATGGTCCAGCTGCTCATCTGGGGCTTCGTCATTTTTAAGACCAGCCGCAACCATACCATGGTTGGGATCCTGGGCCTTGGCATCAACTCGGGGGCCTACGTGGCCGAGATCGTCCGCGGCGGACTGATGAGCGTGGACATGGGACAGACCGAGGCGGGCCGCTCCCTGGGCCTCAACTACCTGGACACCATGCGTTTTATTGTGATTCCTCAGGCCTTCAAGAACATCCTGCCCGCCCTGGGCAACGAGCTGATCACGCTGTTTAAGGACACCTCCCTGGTCTCGGCCATCGGCGGTACGGAGCTGGTCTACTTTGCCGAGGCGGTGGGCGCCAAGACCTATGAGTACATGTTCCCCTACGTGGGCATCGCCGTGATGTATCTGGTGGTCGTGATGGTCCTGACCTGGCTTCAGGGCAAGCTGGAAAGGAGGCTGCGTCAAAGTGATCGACGTTAAACACCTGTCCAAATCCTTCGGCAGCCACCTGGTGCTGGACGATATCAGCGAGCACATCTCCCCCGGGGAAAAGGTGGTGGTCATCGGGCCTTCCGGCTCGGGCAAATCCACGTTCCTGCGCTGCCTCAACCTGCTGGAGACGCCCTCTGCCGGTACGATCACCTTCGGCGGCACCGAGATCACCGACCCTAAGACGGAGATCGACAAGGTGCGCCGCCAGATGGGGATGGTGTTCCAGCACTTCAATCTCTTTCCCAATATGACCATCCGCAGAAACATTACCCTGGCGCCGGTGCGCACCGGCCTTATGAAGCAGGGAGAAGCCGATGCGGAGGCGGTCAAGCTGCTGGAGCGCGTGGGGCTGGCGGACCGGGCGGATTCCTACCCGGCCCAGCTTTCCGGTGGGCAGAAGCAGCGGATCGCCATTGTCCGTGCCTTGGCCATGAAGCCGAAGCTGATGCTCTTTGACGAGCCCACTTCCGCCCTGGACCCCGAAATGGTGGGCGAGGTGCTGGAGGTCATGAAGGAGCTGGCCCGGGAGGGCATGACGATGGTGGTGGTCACCCATGAGATGGGCTTCGCCCGAGAGGTGGGCACCCGGGTCCTCTTTATGGACGGCGGTAAGATTTTGGAACAGAACGAGCCGCAGGCCTTTTTCGCCAACCCCAGGGAGGAGCGGACGAAAGAGTTCCTGTCCAAGGTACTGTGAACGGCAAAAGGACCGGTTTCCCACCAGCCTGCAAGCTGGTGGGAAACCGGTCCTTTTGTGTGTTTGCCGGATTGGGCCGCGCCCGGGGCGGCTTTGCAGACGCGCTCCGGTCTCAACGGCTCATTCCGCGGAGATCATATAGTAGTAAACGGGCTGCCCGCCGGACAGCAGGGTGATCTCCGCATTGGGACAGGCGTCGGTGAAAAGCTTCAGCGCCTTCTGGGCGTCCTTTTCCGACACGTCCTCCCCATAAAAGATGTTGATAAATTCCGCATTCTGCTGGGGCTCGGCCTCCGCCAAACGGCGCAGGAGCTTATCCAGCTTCCGGTCGGTGCCGAAGAGCTGATGCTCGGTGAGGGCCAGATAGTCGCCCCGCTGGATGGCAAAACCGTCGAAATCAGAGTCCCGGGCGGCATAGGTGATCTCACTGGTGTGGACGCGGCCCAGCGCCTCGGTCATGGCGGCGGTATTGTCCTCCTCGGAACCCTCCGGGTCCATCACCATCAGAGCGGAAATGCCCTGAGGCACCGTCTTGGTAGGCAGCACCACCACCCGCTTGCCCTCGGCCAGAGGGATGCACTGCTCGGCGGCCATGATGATGTTCTTGTTGTTGGGCAGTACGTAGACGATTTCAGCCGGAGTGCGGTCGATCTCCCGCATGATATCTTCCGTGGAGGGGTTCATGGTCTGACCGCCGCTGATGACGCCGTCGGCGCCCAGATCCCGGAAGACCTCCGCCAGGCCTGCGCCCGCCGCGACGGCCACCACGCCGTATCGCTTTTCCGGCGGGGCGACGTTCCGGCCTGCGTGGGAATGGTCGGCCTCCTCCAGGTCGTCGGTGCTCTGAATGTGCCGGCCGGCGGCCAGATCCTCCGCCTGGGTGCGCATGTTCTCGATCTTGGCCAGCTCCAGGGTACCGTACTTCTGGGCCTCCGTGAGGGCGGCGCCGGGGATGTCGGTATGGACATGCACCTTGAACGCATCGTCGTCCTCGCCGATGACCAGGCTGTCGCCAATGCTGTTGAGATAGGCCTGGAAGGCTTCCAGGCTTTTCCGGGTGGTTTTGCGGACGATGAACACCGTGTCGAAGGTAAAGGTGATCTCCTCGGCGGCAATGGCGGCGTAGTCGGTCTTCTGCTCGGGCTTGGCGTGGTCCCCGCTCTCCTCAGGCAGGGGCAGGCCGCGCATCGAGTCCAGCATCCCCTGAAGAATGACCAGAAACCCCTTGCCGCCGGCGTCTACGACCCCTGCCTTTTTCAGTACGGGGTTTTGGTTGATGGTGTTCTCCAGGGCGAGCTGGCCCTCCGCGATGGCGGCTTCCAGCACGGCCTCCGGGTCGTTGGGCGTGGCCCGCGCGGCGTCAGCCGCCCGGGCGGCGGCCAGGCGGGAGACGGTAAGGATCGTGCCCTCGGCGGGCTTCATCACCGCCTTGTAGGCGGCGGCCACGCCAAAGTCCAGGGCAATGGCCAGCTCGCGGCCGTCGATGACGTCCTTGTCCTTCACGGCCTTGGCAAACCCCCGGAAAAGCAGGGAGAGGATGACGCCGGAATTGCCCCGGGCGCCCCGCAGCAGAGCGGAGGCGTTGGCGGCGGCGGCGTCTGACACCGTCTTGGGGTGCTTTTTGCGCAGTTCGGCAGCAGCGGTGGAGATGGTCAGGCTCATATTGGTGCCGGTATCCCCGTCGGGCACGGGGAAGACGTTGAGCTCGTTGATCTGCTGCTTTTGTAGATTGATGGAGGCCGCCGCGTGGATGATCGCCTGAGCAAACGACGCTCCGTCAATACACTCTCTCATGTCTGTGTTCCTTCCTTTCGATGGCGGACCAGGGGTCAGCCGATGACCATGGAGTCGATGCACACGTCTACGTTGCGCACCTCGGCGCCGGTGGTACGGCTGACGATATAGCGCACCTCGCTCATGATGGAGCGGCTGACCGCCATCAGATTGACGCCGTTGTCCACGATGATGTGCAGCTCAATGGAGACGGTGGCATCGTCGTTATAGGTCACCTTGACGCCCTTGGCCATGGACTCCCGCCGCAGCAGGTGGACCAGCCCGTCGGTTGCGGAGCGGATCGCCATCCCCTTGACGCCGTAGCAGTTGGTCGCCGCCGCGCCGGTGATGTGGGTAAACACCTCGCTGCTGATGGTAATCTCGCCCTTTTCAGTTTGCAGCTTCATGGAATCCCGTCCTTTCTGGGAAAATGCAAGCAGGCCGCCGCGAAGACGGCCGATTTCTTTTCATTCGTTTCTATATTGTATTCTATTTTCATGCAAATTACAAGGGAAAAAAGTTTCAAGAAAGTAGGGTGCGGCTTGTAATATTAAGTGCGAAAGGACACGAAACACCCGAACACGGGTGAATCGGTTCTTCCGCACTTCTTTTTTATATCACAGTACGCCACAAGAAGCAATAGAAACGGGGTGAAAAATGGTGCGGCAGTACAGATA
>NZ_JALFGV010000018.1:0-8524 GCF_022777125.1 Lawsonibacter sp. | reverse complement strand
TTCAGTTGTACAATTTTCTCGGACATGGTTTACAGACTCCTTTCAGAATGGTGTGTCGCAACTTCATTCTACCAGAGTTCTGCAAACCATGTCTCTTTTTATCCTCTTTTATATTTGCGCAACTTATTTTACCTTATCTTGCGCAACTTATTTTACCTTATCCCGCCTTCAAGCATTTCTTTGATTTTAGGCAGTAATTCCTGGGTGTGCGATACTTCCTTGCCATAATAATACCCCCTAATGTAGTACTTTCATTTTCCTACATTAGGGGGCGTTTTGTCTATTGTCCGTTTTTACTGGTTCGGTTCATTTCAATGGGGTGGGTACTTTTTCGCTTTATTATTGGCTCTGTTCGCTCTGTGTGTTGATGAGTAAAAACTCTATTCAACCTCTCTTACCAAATTGGAATTTGTCGGCTATATGCTAAAGGCAAGGTTTCTCATGACACAGTTCAATCGAACATAACCGCCTCAGCTAAGTCTTGATTGGTATTTAATATTTCTGGGTCTACAATAGACACCGGAGCATTACTCTTCACTCTTTCCACTCCTGTGACATCCCATCCGCCGCCAGCAACAGCTTCGTTTGTATTTACCATTACTTCCATACCACTATACGTGAATCTTAACCAACCTTCTGCAGTTATCGTGTCTTCTCCGAAGTACTCATAATCATCGACACCGATCAAGGAGAAGAAATCTTGAAAGGACATGTCATCTCCCATGTCTGTAAAAAGTATGTTTGCTGTTGTTATAAAACCAGAGCATTTTATCTGTTCTTCACATTCGGTCATGGCCTTTTTAAAATCACCGTCATGTCCTCCAAAAAAGAAGTAAACATATTTCGCCCCCTGTTCCCCAAAACATGCAGAAGCGCTATCTGGGAATCCATCTAAACTTACAATAAATTCGCCTTCAGGATGCTCATTTTTCAATTCACTAAGTGTTTTTCCAATGTCATTAAAAAATTCAGGTGCTTGGTCACTAGGGGCTACAGGTGCGCAAGCAGAAAATGCGAATGATACAAGCAAAAACATTATTGTAATGAATACGTTTCGTTTCATACTATAATAACTCTTTTTCTCTTTCTAAGTGTATAATGAATATAACAGGCATTGTGTTGCAGAAACAATGAAAATTTTGTGAAATATTCTGCCAGAAAATATTTCTTTACTATAGTAGACGAAAAAACAAGAAAAAGTTCTGATTTTTCTCTACAACGATTTGCCTAGTTATAGTAGCATTATACCATAATCAGTAACAACAGTCCATATCAAACAGGATTTGCTGTAAAGCTCCGATTTTTAATGCATTTTACAGACATGTTTGGAGCTTCGCTTAATGACATTGGCCGTGAGGCTGAAGCTTTTTTTCTCTTGTGGACGCCGCGCAAACGGCGGCGCGCTATAGGTCTGCGGTCGTCTGCTTCCCCTCTTCCGCCGCCTTCACCAGGCTTACGATGGCGGAAGTGCCCAGGCGGTCGGCGCCCAGCAGCAGGAAGTCTGCTGCGTCCTCCAGCGTACGGATACCGCCGGCGGCCTTGATCTTGACCTCCGGGCCGATATACGCCCGGAACAGCGCCACATCCTCCCGGGTCGCGCCGCCGGTGGAAAAGCCGGTGGAGGTCTTGATATAATCCGCCCCGGCCTCAGTGATCAGCCGGCACAGCCGGATCTTCTCCGTCCGGTCCAGCAGGCAGGCCTCCACGATGACCTTGAGGATGCGCCCCCGGCAGGAGGCCTTGACCGCCCGCAGCTCCCCCAGCACGTCATCCCAGCGTTCTTCCTTCACCCATCCCAGGTTGATCACCATGTCGATCTCATCCGCCCCGCCCCGAATGGCGTCCTCCGTCTCAAAGACCTTTACCGCAGTGGTGGAAGAGCCATTGGGAAAGCCGATCACGGTGCACAGCTTCAGCTCGTTGCCCACGTGTCCGGCCGCCTGGCGGATATAAGCGGGCGGGATACAGGCTGAGGCACAGCCGAACGCCAGCGCGTCGTCGCATACCTGCCGTATCTCCGGCCAGGTGGCGGTCGGCCGGAGCAGGGTATGGTCACAGTGCCGCAGAATCTGCTTTGGATCCATCAAAAGCGCTCCCTCTCATTGGACGGTGATCAGTTCATACCGGCGCGTACCCACGCCGATCTTTTCGCAGTGCTCCAGGCAGACACGCCAGTCGGTGACGGGCGTGGTGTTGATAAACGGGTCGTGATGATCGCAGAAGTCCGGCGCATGCATCCGCTCATCCAGCAGCGACCCCGGTATCGGCCTCTGCCGCAGGCAGGCGTCGGCGCAGGCCTGATCCAGCGCCACCGGGTCGAAAGAGGCAAACATGCCCACATCGGGCAGGATGGGCACGTCGTTCTCCCCGTGGCAGTCGCAGTAGGGCGACACGTCGACCACCAGGCTGATATGGAAATGGGGCCGCCCTTCCACCACCGCCTTGGCGTACTCCGCCATGCGGCAGTTCAGCTCCTCCATGGCCAGATCGTAATCCGGCCGGATGGCGTCAAAGTTGCAGACGGCGATGCAGCGTCCGCAGCCCACGCATCTGCCCTGGTCGATGCAGGCCTTCCGGTCCTGGCCGTAAGAAATCGCATCATGGGCGCATTGCACGGCGCACTTGCGGCAGCCTGCGCACCGGCTCCGGCTCACCGTGGGCTTGCCCGCGGCATGCTGTTCCATCTTGCCCCGGCGGCTCCCGCAGCCCATGCCGATGTTTTTGATCGCCCCGCCGAAGCCGGTCTGCTCGTGGCCCTTGAAGTGGCTGAGGGAAAGAAATACGTCGGCCTCCATGATGGCTTTGCCGATCTTGGCGCATTGGATATGCTCCGCCCCCTCCACCGGCACCTCCACGTCGTCGTTGCCCCGCAGGCCGTCCCCGATGACGACCTGACAGCCGGTGGTCAGCGGGGAAAACCCGTTTTCATAGGCCGCGTCCAGATGCTCCAGCGCGTTTTTCCGCCGCCCCGGATAGAGGGTGTTGCAGTCGGTCAGGAAGGGCACCCCGCCCAGGCTCTTGACCACGTCCGCCACCACTTTGGCGTAGTTGGGCCGCAGGAAGGCCAGGTTGCCCGGCTCCCCGAAATGCAGTTTGATGGCGGTCAGCTTATGATCAAAATCAATCGCGCCGATTCCCGCCGTGCGGATCAGCCGTTCCAGTTTTTGCAGCAGATTGACCCCCGGCTGGCACCGCAGGTCCGAAAAGTACACCTTTGCCTGTTCCATCTGTGCTCTACCTTCCTATCCCAACAAAGTTATGCCTTCCCGCGGCCGCGCCCTCTCGTCTCCCCGTTCCGGAACATCAGCAAAAACGCCGCCGCCAGCAGCAGGCAGGCCAGCAGCACGGCCCGCTCTCCCAAGCTCCGGCAGAAAAGCGCGCCCAGCGCCGCACCGCAGGCAAAAAAGAGAATGATGCCGTAATATTGCAGGCACTGCTCCCGCTCACAGCGCCCGCCGCTGCGGCAGCAGCGGAACAACAGCTCCGTTGCGCTGCGCAGATTGCCGGTACACATGGTGGTGGCATAGGTATTGCCCCGGATCTTGCGAAAGCTCTCCACCTGCATGGCGCACACAAAGGATACGGCAAGATTGGCCGGAACGTTCCAGCGCTGCGGCAGAAACGCCACCGCCGCCAGGATCGCCAACTCCGCCCCCACGGTGATCTGCCGCCAGTGGAGGGCGGGATGATACCGAAAGCGCGCCTTGATCAGCTCCGCCACGATCACTCCGGCGGCAAACGCCAGAATAGGGATCAGGTAGCGCCCCGCCGTTCGGAACTGGCCCTGGGCCAGATAGACGCCCAGCAGAACGATGTTGCCCGTCTGTGCATTGGCAAAGACGCCGCCTCGGGTCAAATAGGTGTATGCATCCAGGAATCCGCCTGCGGCCGCCAACACGGCGCCCAGGCGAACGGTCTCCGACATCTGGGCCGGCGGCGTCCGTTTCATCCCGTCCACCCGCCTTGGAAGCGCACAGCGCGGGCAGGCCGCTTGTACCCCGGCGTCTTCCAGCCCCGCAAGGCGCCGGAAGCGCGATTCCTCAAAACACTCAAAACGGCAGGTTCAGCCCTCCGGTCAGCCCCTGCATGGAGGAGGCCGAATCGCTCTCCGCGGCCCGCAGCGCCTCGTTCACCGCCGCTATGATCATATCCTGGAGCAGTTCCACATCCTCCGGGTCCACCGCGTCCGGCTCAATGGTCAGGGCGGTCAGCTCCCGCTTGCCGGTAACGGTGGCGGACACCACGCCGCCGCCTGCGGCGGCGGTATAGGTCTTGGCTTCCAACTCCTGCTGCATCTTCAGCATGTCCTGCTGCATCTTCTGAACCTGCTTCATCATGTTCATATTCATGCCGCCGCCCATGCCGCCCATGCCGCGGCTGTTGAATCCCTTCGCCATAGCGATTCTCCTTTATTCTTTGATGATGATGTTATCGAATTGCGCCCCAAACGCCAGCAGGTCGTCCAGGCGGTCGTGTTCCGCCGGAGGAGACACGGGCGCTTCCGGCGCGGCCTGGGGGGGCTTGCCTACCGAGACGATGCAGCGTATCCCGCCGCCGGTCATGGCCGAGGCGGCGTTGCTCACCGTCTCCAAAATGGCGGGCTTGCCCACCATGCTCTTGACAAAATCCGACTCTACCCAAAGGACAAGCTGGCTGCCGTCCAGACGTCCCTGTACCAGGGAGGGGTTGTTCAGGAAGGTATACTCCCCCATGGGGACCTTTCCCCGCAGCGCGGCCACCAATCCGGGCCAGAGGTCGCCGCACACCGGCGCGGAAGAGGCCGGCACGGCTGTGGGCGCACGCACGGACCGCGCGGTCTGGGGCGCGGCCTGCGGCTCCCGTCCCGCCGCTCCCGGCGCTTCCGGCCGGGGCGCGCGCTCCTCCTCCCAGGGCGGACGGTCCGCCGGGTCTCCGCCCGCAGCGGGCTCCGCCGCCGGGGCCGTTTGGGGGGCCGCCCGGCGGGGCAGCGGGGGATCCGGCACCGCGCAGGCGGTGGGGATGCCGCCCGCCAGCAGGGCTTCCACCCGGGAAAGCCGGGCGTTCAGGCCGGCCGCGCTCTCGTCCAGCGTCGGGTCGCACAGCCGGATCAGACACAGTTCCGCGTCGGTGCGCCGGTTGCTGCTGCGGGACAGGTCCGCAATGGCGCCCTGGAGCAGGCCCAGCATCTGCGCCAGCCGCTGGGTCTGGAAAGCATTGGACAGTTTCCGCAGGGTCGTTTCATCATAGCCTCCGATGAGCAGAGCCGCTCCTCCCTGAGGCGCGGTCCTGCGGATCAGCAGATCCCGGGCCAGGGCGGACAGCTCGCCCAGAAGGCTGCCCACCTCCTTGCCCGCGCCGTACAGCCGGGACAGCGTCTCCAGCGCGGCGGCGGTCTCCCCCGCCCCGATCTGCTCCATGAGCCGGGCGGTCTCCAGGTTGCCCGCCAGCCCCAGGGCGTCCAGCACCTCCTGCTCCCCGATGCTGCCGGCGGGTCCGGCGCACTGGTCCAGCAGGGACAGCGCGTCCCGCATCCCGCCGTCGGCCAGGCGGGCGAGCAGCGCCGCCCCCGCCTCGGTCAGCGCCAGTCCTTCCTGCTGCGCCACATAAGACAGGCGCAGCGCGATATCCCCGGGCAGGATGCGCTTGAACGCGAATTGCTGGCACCGGGATTTGATAGTGGCCGGGACCTTGTGCAGTTCGGTGGTGGCCAGGATAAACATCAGATGAGCGGGAGGCTCCTCCAAAATCTTCAGCAGGGCGTTAAAGGCGGCGGTGGAGAGCATGTGGACCTCGTCCACGATGTAAACCCGTTTCTTCACGGCGGCAGGCGTGTAGACCGCCTCGTCCCGTAAGGCACGGACCTGGTCCACGCCGTTATTGGACGCGGCGTCCAGCTCCAGCACGTCCAGGATGGAGCCGCTCTCGATCCCCAGGCAGGCCGGGCACGCATTGCAGGGGTTGCCGTCCACCGGATGCTCGCAGTTGACCGCCCGGGAGAGGATCTTGGCACAGGTGGTCTTCCCGGTCCCCCGGGTACCGGTGAAGAGATAGGCGTGGGACAGCCTTCCGGCAGCCACCTGCCGCTTGAGGGTATCGGTAATGTGGGACTGGCCCACCACATCGTCGAAGGTCCGGGGCCGCCATTTGCGGTATAGGGCTTGATACAAGGCTGTCACCTCTTGTGTGATGTTGTGCAAGCGCCATGAGTCTGAGCGTCCGGCCCATGCGCCCGGAGGCCGGGACGCTGCCCGCCTCAGGACCTGCAGAGCGTCTTCGGTATGCTTTTGCACAGAAAAAGAGGGGCGGAGGATGCGGAAAGCCGCGTCGCTTCGCCCCTCTCGCCGCGTCCGGCATGTGGCAAGACCGCACACCGGCCTTTGGAATCCTCGCTATGCCCGTTACCCCGGCAGCCGGCTCAGGAGCGGGCACCCCACGGCACAGATCACGTTCCGCTTAGTGCTGCTCGGTTCCCCGCCTGACACGGTTCACGGGGCGACCTTGCGCGGGACCGATCCATCATCACTGCTTACCGGGGTCAGACGGCACAGCGCGGTTCCGGGGGCCGGGATTCATCCCTGCTGTAGCGGGTTGCAGGTACAGGGCACCGCTAACTCCCCGACTAGTGCGGCCTTGCCTCAGGCCGGGCGCTCATGCGCCCCCTTCGGAAGGCTGTATTTGATATCATACATCATTTTCCCCCATTTATCAATATCACTTTTCACTTTTTTCAAAAAGGGGCTTTACAACCGCTCAATTTATGCTATAATGTCAGGGTGCCAATTCGAAAAGGGCCTGTAGCGCAGCTGGGAGCGCGTTCGGTTCGCATCCGAGAGGTCGTGGGTTCGAATCCCATCAGGTCCACCAGAATGTGCAAATCCGAACCCTATGTTTTTCGTGAAGCACTGTTTCGGGTTTGTTCTGACGATTGAGGAAGTCTGACTTCGGTTAGGCTTCCTCTTTCTTTTTGGTAGCGATTTTCAGCTCAAGCACAGCCGCTTCGATAAGACTGTCAATCTCCCGGGTGTCGAGGCGAAAGCCCTTTTCGCTCAAATATTTCTCCACATAGGCTTTCTTCTCCGCTCCCTTGCCCTTGCCGACATAAATCATTTCGGCGGCTTCGACAGCGATATTCACCCAAAACTTGATGGTTTCAAGCTGTTCGCCGCTGACTTTGGTTTTCAGAAACGGAATGAGGTACACCGATACCAGAGAGAAGACCAGCGTCAGAAACGCTACGATTACCTGTGTCAAATCAACCATTGTAAGCTCCTCCTTCATCATTGAACGAATTTTCCGTAGGCTCGACCTTGTAGTGCTTCATCAGTTTTATTCTGTTTTCCACCTTGGCCTTGGAATAATAAAATCCTGTGCCTGTGGCGGTCTCGGCGGCTACTGCCGGGATAAGGTATGTGAGCGGCGAGAGGTCACTCGTCCTCCATATCATAACGAAGGTGAAGACAATCACCGCCAGATTTACGATAGCCGCAACAACCAGAATTACTTTTGAGAACTCCATGCGAGCCTTTTTACTTCTTTTGCCCCGATAAGGCATTAGAGCTTCATCGTGAAGTCGAGCGAAATCCACCCAGCACCAGATTTCAGCTTGCCCCACAGAGTAGCACCCTCGCCATGAGCTTCCTCGACAATGGTATAAACGCCCCTGTCCCGGATAGACCCGGTAATGGCATAGTTCGTACCCGCTCCTTTGCGGATATTCAGCTCCCCAGTTGTCACCCTCACCATGTAAGGCTTGAAGCTGGTAGTCGTGCCGCCGGGGGTGTACACAACTTTGCCGTTGCTGTCAAACACCGAGTACCCGGGGTTGTTGTCAGCGGCGGCTTTCGCATTGTCCAGAGACTTAAATGCTCCCTTCTGGCTTTTGTTATCAGACCACGATTTACGCACCCTGTACAGGGCGTTTCCAGCCCCCGTAGAGGGCTTTGTGGTCGAGGGGGTATTACTACTACCCCCAGCCCCTCCAAGCCGCTGTGTGACCGCCGTAGCCAGCTCTCCGAGCCTGTTAAAGAGCCAGTCCCCGGGACAGCTCTTATTAGCAAACCAGCGATGAACGGTGATAATCATTTCGTCCTTCTGCGGCTTGTAGGCGAGGGTCTTCTCTTTGTCTACCAGCCAGAGAAGTTTCGTCTTGTCGTACCGTTTGCAGATGTCCACGCAGAGGTCAATCAGAGCATTGTAAACCTTGCTGTTCATCGCATACGGAGCTGTGGTGTCTGACGCACACTCAATCGTGATTGCCCGATGGTCGTTCGCACCGCTGGAAGAACACCAACTACGGTCTTTCTCCTCACAGTACATACCGATACGACCGTCTGCGCCGATACCGTAGTTCGAGCTGGCCTGTCTCGAAGTGGGAGCGAAGATGTTCCCGACAGTCTCCACCGAACACTGACCCACCACACAATGAGGAGTGATTCTGTCTACCTCATGGTTTCTCGGGCTTGTCCTGTTCGGAGAAATCTTGGTGTAGCTCACCAGAGAACTATTACTCATTCCTTTTCCCTCCTCTGCCGAGGTGAAGCTCCTC
>NZ_JALFGV010000002.1:0-9509 GCF_022777125.1 Lawsonibacter sp. | reverse complement strand
AGAGCCTCGCAGAGTTCCGTCGTCCGCAGACGACGGAATAAAATCAAAGACGGTCATTTCCGGGGACATGTGCCTCGGAAATAACACTTCTCACGAAATTATTGCCGACCATTTCGCAAGAAATCGAGGTGAAAATTCGTGCAGCCTTCTCGAAAAAGTGACGAAGCCACTTTTTCGACAGTCTCCGGCGCCCCGGGCCAATAGCCCGGGGCGCCGGTGTGTCCCAAAAGCCCCGCAGCGCTTCGCCGCCGCAGCGGCGGGCGGCGCGCCTGCGTTATTCCGTGGTATAATTGTCGAAATAGCCCTGGATATGGACGATGGGGGTCCCCTTGTCGCCCGAGCCGGAGGTCAGGTCGCACAGGGAGCCGATCAGGTCGGTGAGCCGCCGGGGGGTAGTGCCCTGAGCGGCCATCTTGCCCACCAGACTGCCGTCCTTCTTCTGGATCTCGCCCTTGATGGCATCCCGCAGGGCCTCGCCGGAGAGGGCGGCAAAATCATTATCCGCCAGATACTTCAGCTTGAGCTCGTTGGGCGTACCCTCCAGCCCGGCGGTGTAAGCGGGGGAGATCACCGGGTCGGCCAGCTCCCAGATTTTGCCTACCGGGTCCTTGAAGGCCCCGTCGCCGTAGACCATGACTTCCACGTGCCGGCCGGTCTCAGAGAGCAGCCGGGCCTGAATGGCCTCCACCAGGCCCTGGCAGTCCCGGGGGAAGAGCTTCACTTTATCCTCCGTGGATTTGTTGGAGCCCAGCAGGCCGTATCGCTCATTGCAGCCGCTGCCGTTCACCGGGGCGGTCATGATCTCGTCCAGCCCCAGCACCCGTTCCGCTCCGGCGGCTTTCAGACGCCGCTTGGTGCGCTGGCGGGTATGGATATCGCAGCAGAGCACATCCCTGGCATAGGGCAGGATGGCTTTGGGGTCGTTGGCGAAGAGGATCTCCGCCTCCGCGCCGCTTTCCCGGATGAGCTGGGCGTAATAGTCCACATAGTCCACACCGGTGAATGGATGGGTGGTGTATCCGAACAGCTCGCGGTAGCGCTCCAGGGTAAGCACGTCCCGATAGGGGTCTACGCCCTTTTCGTCCATCCGGTCCACGTCGATCAGATGGTTGCCCACCTCGTCCGAGGGATAGGAGAGCATCAGGACGATTTTTTTGGCGCCTTTGGCAATGCCCCGCAGGCAGATGGCAAAGCGGTTCCGGCTGAGGATGGGGAACAGTACGCCTACCGTGCCGCCGCCCAGTTTGGCGCGCACGTCGGCGGCGATGTCGTCCACGGTGGCGTAATTTCCCTGGGCCCGGGCCACGATGGCCTCGGTCATGGCGATTACGTCCCGGTCACGGACGGAAAAGCCGTCCTGGCGGGCGGCCTCAAGAACAGACTGGGTGACGATCTCCACCAGGTCGTCCCCGCTGCGGATGATGGGAGCGCGAATCCCCCTTGATACGGTACCGACCATCCGGCTCATGCAACAACACTCCTAATTCAATTCAAATCATGGCGGCAGCTTTGCCGCGCTGAATGGATTATACTATATTTGCGGAAAGATGTAAAATCAAAATTGAACGGTTACGCTCCCGACGGATGCGCCTGGCCGATCCAGCGGCGGACGCAGTCCACAAAGCGGGCGGTAAGGACGGAGGGGGCGCGCCCCCTCCGCACGGCCAGGACCAGATCCCGGAAGTGGGGCTGTTCCAAAGGGATGGCCGCAAAACGGTGGCCGGAATTTTGCAGGATCAGCTCGGGCTGGATGCTCACGCCCAGCCCCTGCTCCACCATGGCCTGGATCGCAAAATCGTCGTTGACGGTGTAATGGAGGTTGGGGCGCACACCGGCCTGCTGAAAGATGCGGCCAAATTCCACGTCCCGGTCCTCCGGCACACGGATGAAAGGATCCTCCGCAAAACGGGCCATCGGGTAGAATGGGGCTTGGGACAGCGGGTGATCCGGGGGCAGGATGGCCATGAGCTGATCCCGGAACAGGGGAAAGGTCTCCAGGTCCGGCCCGACCGGAAGGCCCAGAAAGCCGCAGTCCGCCTGGCCCCGGCGAATCAGATCCTCCACCTGGGCGAACTCCCAGCAGCAGAGCAGCTCGAACCGGATACCGGGATACAGGCCCATAAATTCCTTCATGATGGCGGGCAGCAGCTGAATGGAGGCGCTGGCAAAGGTGCCCACCCGCAGAGTGCCCCGGGTCAGCCCATGAAGGGCGGCCACTTGGGTCTCCAATTCCCGCCCGGCGTTGCAGAGGGCCTGCAGATAGGGAAGCAGGGCTTCCCCCTGGGAGGTGAGCACCGTCCCACTCCGGTTTCGGGTGAGCAGCGCCACGTCCCACTCCCGCTCCAGATCCGCTACGGCGCGGCTTACCGCCGACTGGGTGTAGCCCAGGGCCTCCGCCGCGCGGGTGATGCTCCCCAGCTCCACCGCTTTCAATAGGATCTGACACTTGGTGGTGTTCATTTGTATCATTCCAATCGCTCATGATAAACATAAAAAAGATTCGTTTGACTCATGTATGGAAGTATTGTATACTGCAATCAGAAGGAAGTCAACCACGAAATACAGAAAGGAGCGCGCCGTATGACGATGACAAGGGATCGGAAGAACGAGTGGAAGGAAGGGTACCGCCTGATGCAGCTGGGCGGGTACAACACGCTCCGGGAGCGTTATTGGAAGGGCAGCCCCTGGCGGGCCTTCCGGGACCTCCAGCGCAACGCGTAACGCCGCTTCTGCGGATTGGGGAGTTAAGGGGGCAGCGCCTCAGCCGAACGACTGGGGCGCTGCCCCCGTCGTTTTTGGCCAAAAATGAAACATGTTTGACCGAAACGATCGTGGCGTATGGAACGAACAGGTAAGGGTGCCAGCATTTCTCCGGCGAACCGGCGCGCTGCTCCGTCCGTCGGAGACAGACGGAACGGAGTGACCCTGATGAAGGAACCGGATGGCTGCCATGCCGGCCCTGCAGCTTGGCTGTGCGGCGGCGGGACGCTGCTGGGGGCGTATTCCGAGCTTTGGGACTCCCCGGGGATGCAGCGGAACGATTGGTCCGGCAGCCCTTGGCGTGCCGTCATGGACTGTTTCCGGCCGTCCGATAGGACTGCCGCGCAGCAGAAGCTTCCGGCAATGGGGCCGGGAGCTGTTTTTGTAGTCTGAAAACCCCCGGCTGTGCCGGGGAGTTCCGTAAAAGCTTTAGCGGAGAGTAGGCAATAAAAACTCCCTTTGCTATACTTGATGTGCGGTCTGGTAACTGCACAAAAGGAAGCAAAGGGAGGTCATCCAAATGAATGACGCAAATAGTTTATCACATACAAGATGGAACTGTAAATATCACATAGTGTTTGCCCCAAAGTACCGGAGGAAGCTATTTTATCAGGAGAAGAAGCAAGAAATAGGAGAAATACTTAGGAGATTATGTGAGTGGAAACAAGTTGAGATTATAGAAGCAGAAGTATGCCCAGACCATATTCATATGTTGGTAAGTATACCGCCAAAGATTAGCGTATCTGGATTTGTAGGATTTCTAAAAGGGAAAAGTATGCTGCTTATTTATGAGAGACATGCAAATCTGAAATATAAATACGGGAATCGACAATTTTGGTGCAGAGGATATTATGTGGATACAGCCGGAAAGAACGCAAAAGCAATAGCAGAGTATATCAAGCACCAGTTGGACGAAGACAAGATACAGGATCAAATTACGATGAAAGAATTTGTAGACCCTTTTAAGGGTAGCAAGTAACAAGCCCCTCGCAGCTGGCAGACCGTAACAAGCGCCAGCAGGCGCTGCTAGTAACATAGGGCTTTGCCCGCATATGGAGAACCCCCCGGCTATGCCGGGGGGTTCCTATTATTGGAGGAGGGCGGCGCAGGACGGCGGTCCATGCGTCAAAAAAGAAGCCGCAAAGCAACGCTTTGCGGCTTCCGTTTGCGCGGGGTCATTTGCGGCGGGTGATCTCGTGACGCTTGGGGCCGGTGGAGACCAGCTTGATGGGACAGCCAAGGCGCGCTTCGATGAAGTCCACATAGTCCCGGGCCGCCTGAGGCAGCTTGGCATAATCGGTCTGGCCGCGGATATCGCATTTCCAGCCGGGCAGCGTGGTGTAAACGGGCTTGGCCCGCTCCAGCAGAGCGGGGACCGGGAAGACGTCGGTCGTTTTGCCGTCGATCTCGTAGCCGGTGCATACCTTGATCTCGTCCAGATAGCCCAGACAGTCGATGGCGGTAAGCACTACTTCCGTGGCGCCCTGGACCATGCAGCCGTACCGGGTGGCCACCGCGTCGAACCAGCCCACACGGCGGGGGCGCCCGGTGGTGGCGCCGTACTCGCCGGCGTCGCCGCCCCGGCGGCGCAGCTGCTCCGCTTCTTCGCCGAACAGCTCGGAGACAAAGGCCCCCGCGCCTACGGCGGAAGAATAGGCCTTGGAGACGCAGACCACGTCCGTGATGGCGGTGGGGGGCACCGCACCGCCCACCGTACCGAAGCCGGCCAGGGTGTGGGACGAGGTGGTGAAGGGACAGATGCCCAGGTCCGGGTCTTTCATGGAGCCCAATTGCCCTTCCAGCAGGACCTGCTTTCCGGCGGAGAGCGCCTCGTGGACGAAGGTGACCGCGTCGCCCACATAGGGCGTCAGAGCGTCCCGGTAGCCCATCAGGGTGTCGAACAGGGCCTCGGGGTCCAGGAGCGGCTTGTGGTAGAGGTGTTCCATGAGCACATTTTTCAGCGTACAGGCGTGCCTGAGCTGACCCATGAGCCGTGTCTCATCCCAAAGATCAGCCACCTGGATGCCGATCTTGGCGTATTTATCCGAATAAAAGGGGGCGATGCCCGACTTGGTGGAGCCAAAGGCGGCCCCGGCCAGACGCTCTTCCTCGTAGGTGTCCAGCAGCACATGATAGGGCATGAGCACCTGCGTACGCTGGTCCACGATGACCTTGGGGGCGGGTACGCCGCCGTCGGCAAGACTCTTGAGCTCGGCGATGAATTTGGGTACGTCCAGCGCTACGCCGTTGCCGATGATGTTCGTGGTGTGAGGGTAGAAGACGCCGGAGGGAAGCTGATGCAGTGCGAACTTTCCGTAATCGCAGATGATCGTGTGACCGGCATTGGCCCCGCCCTGGAAACGGATGACCACGTCGGACGCTTCGGCCAGCAGATCCGTGATCTTGCCCTTGCCCTCGTCGCCCCAGTTTGCGCCAACGATTGCTTTGACCATGATGTTCCTCCTGCCGCGGGGATTCGCGCATTGGCCTTTTCCCGCGTGCGAACATGCCGCAGCCCCGGCCGGGCCCACAGCGGCACTTATTATATCGCGGATTTTTTGCAAAGACAAGGCATAAAATGTAAAAAAATCTGCGCCGATCGCCGGAAGAAGGGAAGAAATTTTCCTGGAAACAGGGCCGCACAGACTTCGCGCCCGCAGCGGGCCGCAGCCCTGCCGGTAAAAGGGCGTTGCTGCTTTAGCGGCACGCTGCTTCTTCCGGCAGGGAAAGGGGAAAGACGGGGATCCCCTCGGCGTAAGGGGCGATGCGGTAGAGCGGGAAAAAGACCGCCGGACCCGCTTGGGTACAGTAAAAGTGTTCCGGGTCAAAGGCTGCGGGCAGCCGCTGCCGCCAGTCCTCAAAGAACCAGGCCTCGCCGTTGGCCAGCCGCGCCTCGATCTGTGCGCGCACCTGTTCCAGCACGGCCCGCCGCCAGCGGAAGCGGGGCGGGAAAAAGGAGGCCAGCGAGCGGGGCAGGCCCCGGGGCAGCTCCCAGGTGTCTCCCTGCCGCACCGTGACCCCGTGCGCTCCGCCGGAAAACTCATAGGCGTCCAGATAGAGGCTGAGCAGCGTCTCCGACTGAACGGTGAGGCGGTATGTGAGCGCCGCCTCCCAGGGGCGGAAGGGGCGGGACTGCTCCCGGGCAAGGCGCGCCGCCGCCTGGGCCCGGAGAAAAAGCGGCCCTGTCCACCGCGCCTTCCACTGTTCGGCCGCCTGCCGGTAGTACCGGGCGATCCGGCGCTGCCCGGCCGTCTCCTCCGACAGCCGGGGAAATTGCAGGGAAACCGTCAAAACCGGTTCGCCCTCCCAGTTCAGCGTTTGCTTCCAAAGTCCGTCTTCTATCTTCATGCCCGCGCCTCCCATCGGCTCATTTCTCTCTACAGCGTATGGCGCATTTCACGCAAGGGTGAAAAAGAGAAGGGTCGAAAGGGCGGCCCAGCCGCTTTTTTCGAGCGGGCGGCGGCCCGCCGGGGCAAAGCAAATGTCGTACGACTTTGGCAATCCTATGAAAAAGTGGTTTACTTCCATACTTCACTTTGGTAAAATAGGAGTTGTTGAACAAGGCGCTTTTCCTGAGAAACGATTGGGAGGCAAACGTGCAAATGACAAAAAACGAAAAGCGGGAGCACAGCGACGTGCTCTATCAGGCCATTTTGACGCTCCGGGATCTGGACGAGTGCAAGAAATTTTTCTCCGACCTGTGCACGGTGGCGGAGCTGCGTGCTATGGAGCAGCGCTTCGAGGTGGCGATGCTCCTGTCCGACGGCATGATCTACAACGATATCCTGGAGCGCACCGGCGCGTCCAGCGCCACCATCAGCCGGGTGAACCGGTCCCTCCAGTATGGGGCGGACGGCTATCAGGCGGTGCTGCCCAGGATCAAGGAGCAGATGGATCAGCATGGCGTATGAGAACCTGGCCGGGTGCTACGATCAGTTCACCCGGGATGTGGACTACGTCCGCTGGGCAGACTATCTGGAGCGCCACTTTGCCCGCAGCGCCCTGCCCATCCATACGGTGCTGGACCTGGCCTGCGGTACCGGCAGCCTGACCTTGGAGCTGGCCCGGCGGGGGTATGAGATGATCGGGGTGGACCAGTCGGAGGAAATGCTGGCTCAGGCCGCCGAAAAGTGCCGGCAGGCATCTGAGATCCCGCCCCTTTTTCTCCACCAGTCCATGGACAAGCTGGATCTGTACGGGACCATCGACGCCTGCGTCTGCTGCCTGGACAGCGTCAATTACGTTACAAGCCCCCAAAAGCTGGAGCGGGCCTTTCAGCGGGTGCATACCTTCCTGATGCCCGGCGGGCTGTTCGTGTTCGACGTCAACACGCCGGACAAGCTGCGCGCCCTGGACGGGCAGGTATTCCTGGACGAGAGCGCGGACGCCTACTGCGTCTGGCGGGCGGACTATTCCGCGCGCCGCCGCGTATGCACCTACGGGATGGACCTGTTTACCCTGGAGCCGGACGGCCGCTGGAGCCGGGCGGAAGAGCTCCACGAGGAATACGCCTACGAGCCGGACGAGCTGGAGGCGCTGCTGATCCGGGCGGGCTTTTCCCGCATCAAACAATACGGCGAGCGGAAGCTGCGCGCCCCCAAAGCGGGGGAGGGACGCATCTTTTTTGCCGCGCGAAAGGAATCCTGACGAACATGGCAGACAGTATCATCCGCGTTCTGGCAAAGGACGTGCCCGTCAAGGCCTCGGCCATCACCGCAAGAGACATGGTGGAGCGTGCCCGGCAGATCCACAGGACCCTGCCCGTGGCCACCGCCGCGCTGGGCCGCGCCCTCATGGCCTGTTCCATGATGGGAAATCAGCTCAAAGAGGAGAAGGGCTCCGTCACCCTACAGATCAAGGGCGCGGGCCCCCTGGGACGGATCACCGTGGTATCCGACAGCTCCGGAAACGCCCGGGGGTATGTGCAGAATCCCCAGGTGGATCTGCCCCTCAAGGGGCCGGCCAAACTGGATGTGGGCTCCGCCGTGGGGCTTCCCGGCGCTTTGACCGTCATCAAGGACCTGCAGATGAAAGAGCCCTATGTGGGCACGGTCCCTCTGGTCTCCGGGGAGATCGCCGAGGATGTGACCTCCTACTTCGCGGAAAGCGAACAGATCCCAACGGCCTGCGCGCTGGGCGTGCTGGTGGAGGTCGACCAGAGCGTGCTGTGCGCCGGGGGATATCTGATCCAGCTGCTGCCCGGCGCGGACGATGGAGTGATCAGCGCCATTGAGCAGGGCATCCAGACGGTGGGGCCCGTCACAGAGGCCCTGCGCTCCGGCGCCGACGCGCGGGCGCTGCTGGAGCAGGTGCTGGGGGCGTTCGAGCTGGAGGTGCTCGCGCAGGAGCCGGTGGAGTACCGCTGCTATTGCAGCCGGGACCGGGTGACCCGGGCCCTGATCAGTATGGGCCGGGAGGAGCTGGAGGCGCTGATCCGGGAGCAGGGGAAGGCGGAGCTGACGTGTCAGTTCTGCGATCAGGCGTACCACTATTCCCGGGAAGCGCTGGAGGCGCTGCTGGCGTCTCTGTAAGAGACGCCAGCAAAAAATGTGGGAAAAGTGATTTTAGTGGTTGACAAGAGTGGGAGGTTTTAGTATAATAACCTTCGCTGCTTGAGTTTGAGCACGGACAAGGGAGCATAGCTCAGCTGGGAGAGCGCATGCCTTACAAGCATGATGTCACAGGTTCGAGCCCTGTTGTTCCCACCAGCCGCATTGCGGTTCCCCAAACCCCCTACCGTCTGGCGCGGTAGTTCAGTTGGTTAGAACGCCGGCCTGTCACGCCGGAGGTCGAGGGTTCAAGTCCCTTCCGCGTCGCCATTCGCCTCTGTAGCTCAGTTGGTAGAGCAGGGGACTGAAAATCCCCGTGTCGCTGGTTCGATTCCGGCCGGAGGCACCATTCTCCGGCGGATGCCTGTGGGCGTCCGCCGGGGAAGACAGTTTCATAGGTATCAAATGCGTGCCTTGGGCATAAGATGTGCTGTTGACACGCAGGTGTAGCTCATCTGGTAGAGCGCCACCTTGCCAAGGTGGAGGTAGCGAGTTCGAGCCTCGTCACCTGCTCCAGACAAATGATAACAGGAGCAAAGAATTGCTCCTGTTATCCATAGGGCGACATAGCCAAGTGGTAAGGCAGAGCTCTGCAAAAGCTCCACCCCCAGTTCGAATCTGGGTGTCGCCTCCAAAAAGAAACACCAGCCAACGGCTGGTGCTTCTTTTTGGATACCTGGGGATAGTTCAATGCTCGGGCGAAGTGAATTCGCTTTGCGCCAAGGGTTTGCGCCAGCGGCGCAGAAGAGCCGCCCCGCCGCGCGGGTCCCGATCCGGTCTCAGTTTGCCGAAAAAGGCCTCTGGCCTTTTTCGACCGAGGAATGCATGACGAACAGGGCTCGATTCTTGCAGAAAAGTCGCCCTGTCCGTCATGAAAGGTGTCATTTCCGACGCACGTGTCGCCGGAAATGACGGAGCTTCCTTTCCTTCCGTCGTCTGCGGACGACTCAACTCTGCCAGGCTCTTCTCCAGGAGGGTTTTCGGCAGCCTGAAACGAAAAGACACACCGAATGGTGTGTCTTTTCGTTTGGAGGCGGCGCAGAAGGAAAGCCTGCCCGGGCCGATAAGGTAAAATAAGTTGCGCAAATATAAAAGAGGATAAAAAGAGACATGGTTTGCAGAACTCTGGTAGAATGAAGTTGCGACACACCATTCTGAAAGGAGTCTGTAAACCATGTCCGAGAAAATTGTACAACTGAA
>NZ_JALFGV010000160.1:0-7664 GCF_022777125.1 Lawsonibacter sp. | reverse complement strand
TGAACCGAACCAGTAAAAACGGACAATAGACAAAACGCCCCCTAATGAAGGAAAATGAAAGTACTACATTAGGGGGTATTATTATGGCAAGGAAGTATCAGCACACCCAGGAATTACTGCCTAAAATCAAAGAAATGCTTGAAGGCGGAATGACACAGCGAGAGGTTGCGGAGAGACTTGGGGTGACAGGAGAGAGAGCAATCCATCATCTTCTTACACGCGAAAGGAAAAAGGAGCTGCATGGCATACCGAAGCAGCGTGGTCGGAAACCTGCGAAGGCCCTGGCAGAGTACAAATACGAAAACAAGCGCTTGAAAATGGAAGTAGAGCTGTTGCGGGATTTTCTCTTGCTCACTGGGAAGGAGTGAAGATCAGCGTAAAATACAAGGTGATATATCGACACAGAAAAGAGTATCCCATCAGCGAAATGTGTCGTTTTTTTTGAAGTATCCCGTAGCGGTTACTACGGATATGTCAGCAGGATGGATGCCCTGGCCAAAGATTTGCCCCTTGCTGAAAAAATACGAGAGTGTCAGGCAGAGAGCCGGAACACATATGGATACCGCAGAGTGTGTATCTGGCTTGAACGCAAAGGCATCCACCACAACCCTAAAACCATTCTCAGAGTAATGAATAAGTACAATTTGCTGTCGGTTATAAGAAGAAAACGATATGTAAGATATGGGGAAGGTCTGCACAAATACCCCAATCTGTTGAACAGAGATTTCACCGCTGAATGTCCGAATCAAAAATGGGTAACGGACATTTCGTACATCAGCACTGGACAAGGAACCTTGTACTTATCCATCATCCGAGATCTCTATGACAACAGCATCGTTATCTACAAGACCGCCACGAACCAGAATGTCAACCTGGTACTGAATACGATCAAGGCGGCCAAGAAGAAAGAAAAGGTCACTGCAGAGCTGCAACTCCACAGTGACCAGGGTGCTCAGTACGCCTCAGAAGCATATTTTGAGCTAACTCAAAGATACGGGATTACGCCCTCAATGTCAAGACGCGGAAATCCGTATGACAACGCTCTGGCTGAAAATTTCTTTTCTATTCTCAAAACAGAGTGCATCTACAGAACCAAAATCAATTCTTTTGCCGAGGCCAGAGCGCTCATTGACGATTATATTTTCTTTTACAATCACCAGCGCATTCAATCAAAAACAAAACTGACGCCTCTGGAATTGCGCCGCCAGTTTGCTGCTTGAAAATCTCATAGTCCTATATTAGGGGCGTTTTTGTGCTGTCCGCACAATCGGGGGCGGTTCAAAAAACCTCCGGCCCTTTCATTTGTCAAAAAAACGCGCAGAGGTCCCGCCCGCAGGCGCGCGGCGGGCCGCAGCTTTGCCGGCAAGGCGTTATCGGCCGCCTTAAGGGCAGGAAAGACCGGAAAAACGGATGAGGATGTTTTCCAATGCGTCCGGAGTGAGCGTGCCGCCGGGATCCAAGCGGCCGCCCGAGGACCAGTCGATGAGACCGGTATCGGCCGCCCAGTAGAGAGAATCGTCCGCCCATGGGGAGATGCCCTCATAGTCGTTGCAGGCGGCCACACCGTCGGGAAGAAAGGTGTCCCGGCCCAGACGGGCCGCATACCGGCGGAGCAGGACGGCGGTTTCCTCCCGAGTGACCGGGCGGTACGGGGAACAGCGGCCGCCGCCGGTGCCGAGAAGGATGCCCAGATCGTAGGCCCAGGCGACGGCGGTGGCGCCGTCGTCTTCCTGCGTGACATCGGAAAAGGGGCCGGCGGCATCGTAAGGGACGGACCCGCCCCAGACCCAAAGAGCACGGATCAACTGAATGCGTGTGACCGGGGACGGCTGGGCCCGGGCGGCAGGGAGCAGCAGAAGCAGGGCGGACAGCAAAACGGCGGCGCGTTTCATGGCAGGGCCTCCTTTTTGAGAAGGATACCATAAATCGGAGGATTATGCCGTCGAACCGGAGAAGGCAGCGCGCCGGGGCCGTGGAAATGCAGCGCGCGGCCCGAATTCAGCGCATCCGGTTGCGGAGGGGCTCTCCGGCGACATAGCGCTTCAGATTATCCAGGAAAAGAGCCCGGATGCGGTCCAGCGTCAGCTGCATGTGGTTGTAGCCCCCGGCAGTGTGGGGCGTGATGAGGACATTGGGCGCGTCCCAGAGCGGATGATCCGGCGGCAGAGGCTCCGGATCGGTGACGTCCAGTCCGGCCCCCAGCAGATGCCCGGCGGAGAGAAGCTCCGCCAGCGCGGCGCAGTCCACGGCGGAGCCGCGGCCCGCATTGAGCAGCACCGCACGCGGCTTCATCCGCATCAGACGGCGGCGGTCGAGCAGACGGACCGTCTCCGGGGCATGGGGCAGGGCCAGGGCCACCACATCGGCCTTGGGAAGCAGCATATCCAGCGCATCCAGCGCGTAGACCTGGTCGAATCCCTGCACATCCCGGGCGCTGCGGCACAGGCCCAAAATCCGGGACGCGCCCAGCGCCCGGGCCAGAAGGGCAAAATGGCGGCCGATGTCGCCGGCGCCGCCGATCAAGACCGTCTTGCCGTGAAGCGTGGATACGGGCCCCCGGTCGGCCCAGATATGGGAGCTCTGCTGGTCCTGGTAGGTGGGAAGACGCTTATAGAGGGCCAGCAGCATGGCCAGCATATGCTCGGATACAGCGGGACCGTAGGCCCCAGCGGCGGAGGTAAGCATGGCGCCCTCCGGCAGCACGCCGGGGGCCAGGTAGGAGTCCACCCCCGCATTCCAGCTCTGGACCCATTTAAGGTGCGAAAAGCGGCGAAGCCGGTCCGGAGGTACGAAGCCAAACAGGATCGTGGTCTGCTGGAACAATTCCGGAGCAAGGTCCCGGAGACCGCCCCGATCGTCGGTTGGAAGGAAGATGTGACGCGCTTCCGGCGCGGCGGCGCGGAACGCGTCCTGGCCGTCCGCGGGGAGGGGAAGCAGGTGGAGAATCGTTTCCATGAAAACCTCCTTATGAATGACGGAAATCGGCAGGGAGGAAAACGGCGGGGCCGGTCTGCAGGCCGGCCCCGTTTCAGGTTCATTTGAATGCAACGCCAGGCATCGGGCCGCCGTGTGTGCAGGAGCGCGGCGTGAACGGCGAGACAGGCGCGGGAGCAGGTCTTACCGGATGGTGATGAGCAGTTCGCCGGCCTTGACGCTGCCGCCCTCTTTGATGAGCACCTGATCCACGGTGCCCTTCATGCGGGCCACCACGGAGGTCTCCATCTTCATGGCCTCGATGACGGCCAGGACCTGATTCTCCTCCACCGGATCGCCGGGCTTGACACTGATCTTGGATACCATGCCGGGGATGGAGGCGCCCACCTGGCTCTTGTCTGCGGGGTCGGCCAGAGCGACATGACGCACGGTGGCCTCGGCATTTTTGTCGGGCACGGCTACCCCGCGGCTCATGCCGTTGAGCTCGAAGTGGACGTTGCGGGTGCCGTCCTCGTTCAGGTCGCCCAGGCCCACGTATTTGATGACCAGGGTCTTGCCGTCCTCAATGTTGATCTTGTTGGTCTCGCCCAGGGCCATGCCGTTGAAGAAGACATGGCTGCCCATGCGCATGATATAGCCGTAGGCCTGACGGTGGCGGTAGAAGTCCTCCACCACCTTCGGATACAGGCACCAGGAGATGACGTTGTGGTCGTCGGCATTGGGATAGAATTTGCGTACCTCTTCCCGGGCCTTTTCAAAGTCGATGGGCTCCAGCAGCTCGCCGGGCCGGCAGGTAATGGGCGCCTCCCCCTTGAGGACCACTTTTTGCAGATCTTCCGGGAAGCCCCAGGCGGGCTGGCCCATCATGCCCTTGAAGTAACTGACCACGGAATCGGGGAAGGTGAGGGCCTCCCCCCGCGCCACGATATTCTCGGGGGTCAGGCCGTTCTGTACCATGAAGATGGCCAGATCGCCCACCATCTTGGAGGAGGGGGTGACCTTCACGATGTCGCCCAGCATGTGGTTGACCTGGACGTACATCTCCTTGACGTCTTCGAACTGGTGGCCGAGGCCTAGGCTCTCCACCTGGCTCTTGAGGTTGGTGTACTGGCCGCCGGGCATCTCATAGCGGTAAATATCCGTGGAGGGGTTTTTGATCCCGGCCTCAAAGCTGGCGTAGCGCAGGCGCACGTCGGCCCAGTAGTCGGAGAGCTTCTGCAGCTTCCCGCTGTCCAGCCCGGTATCCCGCTCCTGCCCGTTCAGCGAGGCCACCACCGCATTCATGGAGGGCTGGCTGGTGGTGGAGGACATGGAGTCGATGGCGCAGTCCACGATGTCCACGCCGGCCTCGGCCGCCATCAGATAGGTGGCCACCTGGTTGCCGGAGGTGTCGTGGGTGTGCAGGTGGATGGGGATGCCCACCTCCTGCTTGAGGGCGGCGACCAGCCTCCTGGCCGCATAGGGCTTGAGCAGGCCGGACATATCCTTGATGCACAGCAGATGCGCGCCCCGCTGTTCCAGCTGTTTGGCCATATCCACGTAGTACTGCAGGGTGTATTTATCCCGCTTGGGGTCCAGAATATCGCCGGTGTAGCAGACGGCGGCCTCGCAGAGCTTGCCCTGCCTGAGCACCTCGTCCATGGCCACCTCCATGCCGGGCAGCCAGTTCAGAGAGTCGAAGACCCGGAACACGTCGATGCCGCCGGCGGCGGCCTCCTTGATGAAGGCGCGGATCAGGTTATCGGGATAGTTGGTGTAGCCCACGGCGTTGGCGCCCCGCAGCAGCATCTGGAAGGGGATATTCGGGATTTTCTCCCGCAGCAGCCGCAGCCGCTCCCAGGGGGACTCGTGGAGGAAGCGGTAGGCCACGTCGAAGGTGGCGCCGCCCCACATCTCCAGCGAGAAGCAGTCGTTCAGAATCTCCGCCGTGCCTTCCGCTCCCTTGAGCATGTCGCGGGTACGCACCCGGGTGGACAGCAGGGACTGATGCGCGTCGCGCATGGTGGTGTCGGTAATCAGCAGCTTTTTCTGCCCCAGCACCCAGTCGCGCACCGCCTCGGGCCCCTTTTCATCCAGCAGCTGCTTGAGTCCGGTGCACCTGGGCGGGGTATTCTCGTAGGGCGGAAAGCGCGGGATGTCCAATTGGGCCCGCTCGGCGGAGGGGTTATCCACCTGAATCTGGGCGATGTATTTGAGAATCTTGGTGGCGCGGTCCTTGCCGGTGTCGATGTCGAAGAGCTCGGGCGTCTCGTCGATGAACTTGGTGTGGCATGCCCCGGACTGAAAGGTGGGGTGGGCCAGGATATTGGTGACGAAGGGAATATTGGTCTTCACGCCCCGGACGTGCTCCTCGCTGATGGCGCGCATGGCCTTGCGGCACACGCCCTGGAAGGTATTGTCCCAGGAGGTGACCTTGACCAGCAGGCTGTCGTAGTAAGGGGAGATGACCGCGCCGGTATAGGCGTTGCCGCCGTCCAGCCGGACACCGAAGCCGCCGCCGGAGCGGTAGGCGGTGATCTTGCCGGTGTCGGGGGCGAAGTGGTTGGCCGGGTCCTCGGTGGTGACCCGGCACTGGAGGGCGTAGCCGTTGAGGTGCACCGCATCCTGGCTGGGAATGCCGATCTCGGGGGTGGAGAGGGGGAGACCCTCGGCAATGAGGATCTGGGCCCGCACCAGATCCACGCCGGTGACCATCTCGGTGACAGTGTGCTCCACCTGGATGCGGGGATTCATCTCAATGAAGTAGTGATTGCCGTTTTTGTCCACCAGGAATTCCACCGTGCCCGCGGAGACGTAGCCCACGTGCCTGGCCACCTTGACGGCGTCCGCATAGAGCTTGGCGCGGGTAGCCTCCGGCACGCTCCAGGCGGGGGCGAACTCCACCACTTTCTGATAGCGGCGCTGGAGCGAGCAGTCCCGCTCGTACAGGTGCACTACGTTGCCATGCTTGTCGCCCAGGATCTGGATCTCGATATGTTTGGGTTCCACCAGGTATTTTTCGATAAAGATATCCTCGTTGCCGAAGGCCTTTTTGGCCTCGCCCTTTACCAGATGAAAGGCGGGGATGACCTCTTCCGGCTTGTCGCAGCGCCGCATGCCGCGGCCGCCGCCGCCGCCGGCGGCCTTAAGGATGATGGGAAAGCCGTATTCCTTGGCTTTTGCCAGGGCTTCCTCGGCGTCGTTCAGCGGCTGGTCGGAACCGGGGATGGTCGGTACCCGGCAGGCCCTGGCAATGGATTTGGCCGTGAGCTTGTCACCCATCTGGGCCAGAATTTGGGAAGAGGGGCCGATAAAGGTGATGCCCGCGTCCTCGCAGGCCTTGGCAAAGTCCGCGTTTTCGGACAAAAAGCCGTAGCCGGGGTGGATGGCGTCCACATTGCGGCGCTTCGCCAGATCGATGATGCCTGGGATATCCAGATAAGCGCCCAGGGGCGATTTGTTCTCGCCGATGAGGTAGGCCTCGTCCGCCTTGGTGCGGAACAGGCTGTAGGTGTCCTCGTTGGAATACATGGCCACCGTGTGCAGACCCAGGTCGTAGCAGGCCCGGAACACGCGGATGGCGATTTCGCCGCGATTCGCAACCAGGACTTTGTTAAACTTGCATTCCGCCATGCTGTCGTATCCTTCCTTTCCTTGTCAGAGTTTCGTGTATCCCGCCGGAGCGGCGGATATAGAAGAAGCAGGTATACGCTTGCCTGCTTCACTTCCGGCAGCCGTTGCCGGAAGTGCGTTCCCGTTTTCTCTTTTCAGTTTCATTATAGCTGAGCCTACCGGTTTCTGCAATCACTTTCCTGTAAAATTGCAAATCTTGGCGGGAAGTACAGGAAGCCGCCGCTCCAAGCAGCCGCCCCTTGGGGAAAAACACAGCGCCGCATCCTTAGGCAGTGCTTCGCGCTCTTTGTTCCAGGGGGATCACTTCATGTTCTCATCCGCGGCTCATTTTTTCAGATATGCCCGCGCTTCCTCTTGCTCTGCTTACTATCAGTGAACTGAAAAGAAGGCGTATGTCCCTATATCAATGGAAAAGGGCGTGGTAAGCAATTACGAATCACCTTAGAATCACTTCCAGAGAAAGCCCGGGCCAGGTATTGTGGGGAACTGGAGCCGCCCGCGAATCTCTTGCCGTTTACGGTGAGAGCCATAAGAGCCCGAAAAAGCGGCTTCAGGACAAGGACAAGAGGCGGCGGGGAAACTACAAGCATTTTACCGACCGGGAGTGGGGCATGGCCAGAACATCACCTGGCGCTGGACAGCGGGGCGCTGGGGCTGGAGCGCTGCGCCGAGGTCGTTCTGGGCTTGACAAAGGGATAACGAAAAAGAAACAGCCCAAGGGCGGCCACTCATCAAACGGAATCCATTTGGCCGGCAATGGAGCGCCTGTTTTGACGGCAGGAACAGCAGGCGCAGCCCGGTCCATTTCATCTCGGTGGCACTCTGTAGAGTCATCCCCTCCCGCCGGCAGGACGGGAGGGGATGAAAGACCCTTATTTGCGGAACAGGCCGGTGATGGCGTTCCAGAAGTCCCGGAACATGGCGGCGACGCGGCTCCAGAAGGTGCCCTGATCGGCGCTCTGCTGGGAGGGGGCCTGCTGGGACTCCTCCTCCACCTTGATCTCCTGGGTGCGCATGATGTACTGAATGCTCTGGGGATTGCCGTTCTGCTCCGAGGTGAGGGAGGCCGGGATCGCCCCGGCATCCATCAGCAGCAGGTTGTTGTCCCCGCCGGTGTG
>NZ_JALFGV010000149.1:0-5098 GCF_022777125.1 Lawsonibacter sp. | reverse complement strand
GATCCCTTTCCGTCCGTCGTCTGCGGACGACTCAACGCTGCGAGCCTCTTCGCCAGGAGGGTTGTTCGACAGGCTGACGCCCCGCGCCTTCTCGGAAGGCGCGGGGCGTTATTCTGCAAAAAAGGATCGGACGGGAAGGGGGCCACCCGCCCGGCGGCCTCTTTTACCGGGCGATGTGTTCAGATTTGGGGGAAAATGGCCTGAGCGTTGCCGAAAAAGATCTGATCCAGGTCGTTTTTGCTCATCGGCACTGCGTCAAAGAACTCGTCCACCGCCTCGGGATACTCATAGGGGTAGTCGGTCCCAAACAGGATCCGGTCGAGCCCCAGCACGTCCACGGCACAGCGCAGGGCGCTGGGGCAGAAATCGCCGCTGGTGGTGACCCAGATGTTGTGACGGAAGTAAGATTCCGGCAGCTGCCGGTTGACGGCGGGCGCGATGCTGTGGTAGCCGCGGATCTTTTCATTCATGCGCCGCATGGTATAGGGGAAAATTTCCCCCATATGGCCGATGAGGACCTTCAGTGTGGGCAGACGGTCAAAGATGCCCTTGCAGATCATGCGCATCAGGTCTACCGACACGTCGATGCCGAAGCCGAAGGGGGCGGCGGCCAGTTGGGGGCCCAGGCCCTTCATCCGCTCGTCGATGGGCTGGGTGGGGTGGATGTACAGCGCGCCGTGATAGTCCGCCAGCTTCTTCAGCAGCGGGAAGTAGCAGTCGTCGTCAATATGGGAGGCGCCGAAGTTGGAATCGACCAGCCAGCCCAGAAAGCCCAGCTCCTTCATGCACCGCTCCAGCTCCTGAAGGGAGGCGTCGAGATCCGCCACCGGCAGGGCGGCAAAGCCCTGGAAGCGGCCGGGATACTTCCGCATCCCCTCGTAGAGGTAATCGTTGGCCTTCCGGCACCATTCCACGCTCTCCTCCGGAGACAGAAAGTCGATGCCGGAGGAGACGCTGAGCACCTGCATGCGGACGCCGTGGGCGTCCATGATCCGGATCCGCTCGTCCAGGGACTCCTCCAGGTGGATAAGACGGTAGGGATGGCGGAGGGTAAAATCGTCGCTGCGGCGGAAGGTCTTGGTCGCGCGGTCATACATGGGATAATCGGTCCGGGTGGAGAAATAATCCATCAGCTCGGGAAAGTAATAGTGTGCTTCAAAATCAATTCGGTTCGTCATGTTATCCCCTCAATTTGGTGTCGTTAAAATTCCAGGGCAAATATCCTCTGTTCTGTGCGGGTGAGCCGTTCGGCGCCGCCGGCGGCGACGCGGAAGTTGTCACAGCAGATGGAGAACTGTCCGTCCCGCATCAGTTCCGGGTGGATGGCCAGGAACATGCCCTCCTCCAGCGCCATCTCCTCCTGGGGGCAGATGACGGGGGCTTCCATCATATCGTAGCCCTGGCCGTGGCCTGCAAAGCGGCCGTTTTTTGCGATCCCCCGGGCGGTGACAAAGTCGTCGAACACCTCGTTCAGCGCCCGGCCCGTGACTCCGGGCCGGGCCGCCGCCGCCACGGCATGCTGCGCGCCCTTGGCGGTCTCATACAGCTCCAGCAGGGCGAGGGCGGGCTCGCCCAGACAGAAGGTGCGGGCCAGCTCCCCATAGATCCCGCCGGGGCCGGACACCTCGATCATCACGGTGACGCCGTCTCCCCGCTCGATGCGGCGGTTGGCGGCCGGGTTCTGGTGGAAGGGGACGCCGCCGCCGCCGGGGGCGGAGCCCACAGCCACGTTGCCCAGCCAGTCGCAGCACAGGTAGCGGGAGGCGTGCTCCAGGTCGGCCAGCACCTCATACTCCATGCGCCCCGGCCGCAGCAGCGCCGGGACCATGGCCATGAGCTGCTCATGGGCGCGCAGACAGCGGTCGATCAGCGCCCACTCTTCCGGGCTTTTGACCGCTTTGATGCGGCTGAATTCCGCCGTGAAATCCACCAGCTCGCAGCCGGGTACGCCTTCCCGGACCCCCTCCAGCGTATCCGCGCTCATCAGCTGCCGGAGGATCACGCCGATGCGCCGAAAACCGCGGGAGCGGATCTCACGGGAGAGCACGGCGCCGATCATCCCGTCGGTGCAGCCGAAGGGCTGGCAGTAGGGCTTGCGGATGAGTTTTTCCACGTTGCGCAGGGTGGGAGGGATCGGCGCGGGGTCCATTTCCACCCCGTGGTTGATCAGGACCAGCCCGCCCTGGGCGGGAATGAGCAGGGTAGTGCTGTAGGGATTGGCGGCGGAATCCGTCAGATAACGGGTGATGCTGTCAAAAATGGTGCTCTGGGTCTGGGCAATGCAGCAGTCCAGGCCCTTGTCCCGCATGGCGGCCTGTACCGCCGACAGGCGGCGCTCTAGCTCCGCGCTGGAGACGGGATACTTATAGCGCGGGCCCGCCAGGTTCCATTCCGGCATGTCGTTGGCGCTCCTTTCCATTGGGCCGATCTGCGCCCGGTCGTTCAGCGCAGGGAGGCCACGTCGATCACGTTGAACAGCGGCCGGCCGGCCCGGAAGTTGTCCAGGTTTTCCAGGAACTGTTCCACCGCCCGGTCCACATACAGGGGGCTGGTGGCGGAATACTGGGGCGTGAGGAATACGTTGGGCATGTCCCAGAGCGGGCTGTCCGCGGGGAGGTCGGCCTCGTCGATGGCGTCCAGGGCGCAGCCGCCCAGATGCCCGCTCCGGAGCGCCTGGATCAGGGCGGCGGTCTCCACCACCGGACCCCGGGCAATATTGATGAGGTACGCGCCCGGCTTGCAGGCGGCGAGACGGCCGGCGTCGAACAGGCCGCGGGTCTCCTGCGTCAGGGGGGTCAGGATCACCACGAAGTCCATCTGGCCCAGCGCCAGGTCCAGGTCTTGGTTGGAATAGACCCGGTCATAGTGCTCCAACGGCACCGCCCTGCGCTTGACGCCGATGACCCGGAAGCCCAGGGCCTTGGCGTACTTGGCCACCTCGGAGCCGATGGCTCCCGCGCCCACGATGCCCAGCGTCTTCCCCTCCGGCTCTTCGGGCAGCGCATCCGGCTTCTGCCGGATGTGCTTTTTCTGATTCTCCAGCATCAGCGGGAATTTGCGCAGGTAGGAGATCACATAGCCCATGGTGGTGACGCCCATGGGCTTGCCATGGATGCCGGCGGCATTGGTAATGATGATGTCCAGGTCCTTGATGCCGCATTCCATCAGCGGGTTGACCCCGGCGGAAAAGGAGTTGAACCATTTCAGGCGGCGGGACTGCCGGCAGAAGGTCTCGGGCTGCTTGCCGGTTCCGCCCCAGGCGAAGAGCACCTCCGCATCAGCGCCGCTGGCGAGCAGCTCTTCCTCGTTTTTAAAGTAGTATACATGATCCGCGTGCCGGCGCATCTGCTCCAGATGGCACGCCCGGATCTTCAGGGGCATTTTTTCGCTGTTGGCGTGCATAACGATGACGTCCATTCTGCTTCCCTTCTCTCTCCTGTTTTGTGCCGCGGCATCAGACCGCCCACATGATCAGCGCGGGGATGTATGCGATCAGCAGCAGTCCCACGACCATGGCGACGATATAGCGCGCCGCGGCGCCCGCCAGCTCATGCAGCTTGGTGTCCGTGACCGCCATGGTGGTAAACAGGACGTTGCCGAAGGGCGGCGTGATCATGCCTACGCAGCAGGCGATGGAAATGACGGTGCCCCAGTGCACCATGTTGTAGCCCAGCTTCACGAACAGGCTCTGGAACAGGGGCACCACGATGAGGATGATCGGGGAGGTACCCATAAAACACCCCATGATCAGTACGATGACGATGACCAGCAGCATGACCACCCAGGAGCCCATCGTTTCGGCCACCGGCGCCAGGCTGGCGACCACCTTGTCGGGGATCTTGGAATAGGTGAGCACCCAGGAGAACAGCCCCGCGCAGCACATGATCCAGAGCACGGTGGAGGTTCCCTTGCAGGTCTTGCGCAGAACTTTGATCACGTCGCGGATCTCATACTCCCGGTAGACGAACACGCCCACGATGAAGGAGTAGACCACGGCCACCACGGCGGACTCGGTGGGGGTGGCGATGCCGCAGAACATGGAGCCCAGGATAATGACGGGGGCGATGATGGCGGGAATGGCGTCCACGACGATCCGCAGGATCTGCCTGCCGGTCAGCCTGTCCCCGGGCTGGATGTGCTCGAAGCCCTTCAGCTCGTTGAGGCCGTAGGTCTTGGGCAGGCCCTTGTAGCCGTGCCTGCGGCAGCCCCACAGGGCCACCAGCACCAGAGCGGCGCCGATGATCAGGCCGGAGGGCAGGCCGGCCTGATAGAGCTTGGCGATGGACACCTGAGCGGTGGCGCCGTAGACGATCAGGGAGGTGCTGGGCGGGATGATGGGGCCCAGACAGGCGGCGGAGGCGATGATGGCGGCGGAGAACCTGCGGTCATAGCCCGCGTCCAGCATATAGGGCAGCATGATGGAGCCGATGGCGACCGAGCAGGCCATGGCGGATCCGGTCAGCGCGGCGAAGAAGGCGCACACCACCACGGTGACCAGGGCCAGGCCGCCCGTAACGTTGCCGAAGATCAGATTAATGACCCGCACCAGGCGCTTGGCAATGCCGCCGGCGCCCATAAGCTCGCCGGCCAGGATGAACAGAGGCACGCACATGATGGTCAGGGAATCCACCGATGAGATCATGCGCTGGGCCACAATGGAGAGGGGGACGCTCTGCATCAGGATATAGACGATCGAGCTCAGGCCGAAGGAGGTGGCCACGGGCGCGCCGATGAGCAGCAGAACGACCAATACCACCAGAAATACGAGAATCGAATTCATTTGTCGCCGTCCTCCTCTTTGCGTTCCGGTTTCCCCTCCTGGCGGTCCTCGTCCACGATGGCCACATACTCAGCGGAGGCAAACTGGCGGACAATCTTGGCCAGATGGCCGAAAAACATGATGACGCAGGAGATGGGGATGATGGAGTAAATGATGGCGTTATTGATGTGCGTGTTGGTGGTGACGGATTTGCTGGCGATCTCCAGCGCCGGGAAGCTGAATACGAACACCAGCACCAGGAACACCATCGCCAGCAGCTGCTGGAGCACGAACAGGACCTTGCGGCCCCTGGCGCTGTGCAGGGCGTCGTTCAGAATG
>NZ_JALFGV010000143.1:0-34426 GCF_022777125.1 Lawsonibacter sp. | reverse complement strand
GGCCTGATCCGGAGGGGGCGGCGCTGCGATCTGCGCTCAGGCCCCGCCCGCCAGTTTCGCCAGCAGGGCGAAGGCGGGCAGGGTGAGGATGGAGAACAGGGTGGTGAGGGTGACGACCTGGGCTCCGGCGACCGCATCCCGTTCAAACTGCTGGGCAAACATGGAGGCGGTACCGCCGGTGGGCGTGGCGGCCAGAATGATCAGAGCGGAATAGAGCACCGGGTCCAGTCCCAGTGGGTACAGCACCAGCAGGGTCAGGGCCGGCATGGCGGCGAGCTTGAGGAAGGCGGCCAGATAAAGCCGGCGGTCCCGGAAGGTGGCCCTCAGATCGGCAAAGGCCATCTGCGCCCCGATGACGATCATGGCCAGAGGGGTGTTCATGTCTCCGAGGAAACTCACCGCGCTGCCCACGACGGGCGGAAGGCGTATCCCCAGCAGGAACAGGGGCAGGCCCACGGCGGTAGCCAGGATTCCGGGGTTGAGGACGGCGCGCTTCAGGGAGAAGCGGCGCCTTCCCCCCATCAGCAGGATGCCATGGCTCCAGTTGTAGGCATTAAAGACGATAAAAATCACCGTCACATAGAGCATCCCGGGCGTACCCAGCACGGCCCGGATCAGCGGTATGCCCATAAACCCCACGTTTCCGTAGACCACGCCGAACTGAAGGGGCGCGCGGGTGTCCGGCGGCTGACGGCGGAAAAAGGGCAGGATCAGCAGGCAGTAGACGGCGTACAGCCCCGCCGTCACCAGCGCCGCCGCCCCCATGGAGCGCAGCACTTCCGGGCTGCATTCCGTCTGCAGCGTGTTCACGATGAGACAGGGGATAACGACATAGAGCAGCAAAAAGGTCATCCGCGGCAGATTGTCCCGGGTCAGCTTGCCCAGCCTGGCCAGCACAAACCCCACCGCCATCATCAAAAACAGCGTCCCCACCTGAGAGGCCACCAAAAACAGATTCTCCCGCATTTGCGATCCGACCTTATCCTTCCGTTCGTTCGCGCAGAAACGACGATTTCGCTGAGGATCAGTATAGCAAGTTTCGCCTCTCCTGTAAAGCCAAAGAGCCATGCGCGCCTTGCGCTGGGACGGCGTACGGCCTGGGCTGGCGATCCGTTTGGTGCGGCGCGGACCGCTCCGCCACGGCGCCCGCCGCGCGGACTCGGGGCGTCATGCGGAATTTCCCGGCTGACAAGCGCCTGCGGATATGGTATAATAGCTGCGATACGGTTATGATACCGCTTGAGCGGCACGGTCTGCTCCCGCCCTGCAGGCTTCAACCGCGGACGCCGCCGCGTGCCCCTTGCCCGGCACGTCCGGTCCGCCCCCTGCGGGACGGCCGCGCCGGAACCGCAGCACGACCCCATTTGAACCAGAAGGAGCGAGGCGTGATGACAAAAACAAAAGTCCTGGGTTATCTGGCCCTTGTCCTGCTCTGCACGGCGGTGGTTTTACTGCTGATCGCCCTGCGCGGGTCCTAAATTCAATTACAAGAGGTCTTTTCATGTACGAAACGATCCCCCTTCCCAACGGGGTGCGCATCCTGACCGAGCGGGTGCCCTATGTGCGCTCGGCCGCTCTGGGCATCTGGGTGGGCACCGGCTCCCGTCACGAGCGAAGCGGCGCCAACGGCGCCGCCCATTTTATTGAGCATATGCTGTTCAAGGGCACCCAGCACCGCACCGCCGAGAAGCTGGCCGGGGAAATGGACGCGGTGGGCGGACAGATCAACGCCTTTACCACCAAAGAGTGCACCTGCTTTTACGCCCGGGTGCTGGATACCCACCTCGCCCAGGCCGCCGATATCCTGTGCGATATGTTCTTCTCCTCCCGGTTCGACGAGGCCGACGTTGCCACCGAGCGGGGCGTCATCCTGGAGGAGATCGGCATGTACGAGGACAACCCCGAGGATCTGTGCGCCGAGCGGCTGGCGGCGGCGGTCTTTCAGGGCACCCCTCTGGCCCGCCCCATCCTGGGCCGCAAGGCCACCCTGGAGAAAATGAGCGGAGCCTGGCTGCGGGACTACAAGGCCGCCCACTATGGTCCGGAGCGGATCGTGGTGGCGTTGGCGGGCAGCTTTGCCCAGGCCGACGTGGACTCCCTGCGCGCCCGCTTTTCCGCCATGGAGGCCCGGCCCCTTCCCCCCTCCCCGCCGGGGCGCTACACCCCTGCCGTCACGGTCAAACGCAAGGCCATCGAGCAAAACCACCTGACCCTGGCCTTCCCCGGCCTGCCCTTTGCCGACGAGCGGCGCTTTACCCTCCAGCTGCTCTCCTCCATCCTGGGGGGCGGCATGTCCTCCCGTCTGTTCCAGCAGGTACGGGAACAGCGCGGACTGTGCTACTCCATCTACTCCTATGGCACCTGCCATGACGATACCGGCTATTTCGGGGTCTATACCGCCTTGGGCCGGGAGACGGAGGGAGCGGCGCTGGAGACGGTCTTCTCCGTCATTCGGGACTTTGCCGAGCATGGGGTCACGGAGGAGGAACTCTCCCGCGCCCGGGAGCAGTCCAAGGCCAATGTGCTCATGGGTCTGGAGTCCACTCAGTCCCGCATGAGCAGTTTGGGCCGGGGCGCGCTGCTGGTGGGCCGGGTACTGGACGAAGACGAGGTCATCGCCCGCTACGACGCGGTCACTCGGGAGGACGTACGCCGGCTGGCCCAGGAGCTGTTCCAGTTTCAGAACGCCTCCCTCTCGGCAGTCGGCCGGGTCGGGAGTGCCGACGCCTACCGGGCGCTGCTGCAGTAAACAGTCAAAAACAGGCCTGCTGCAAAAAACCGGGCGGCCACATGCCGCCCGGTTTTGTCAGCTGCAGCGCCCGCTTTTCAGGCCTCCAGGCATTGGATGAACTCCTCCAGCCGCGGGGTGTTCTCCTGACTCCAGCACACGGAGATCGAGGGCTGCTGCCAGCCCTCCAGCACGGGGGTGGGGTAAAACAGGAGCTCGCCGCCCTGGTTGCGGTAAAACTCCCGGAATGCCACGCTGACTCCCTTGCCCGCCTGGAGCGCCAGTTCCATGGCGTTGATGCTGTTGAAATACTTGAACTCCGGCTCAAACCCCAGCTTGCGGCAGTGGGTCAGCACCGTGTCGCTGGCGTAGGTGGAATAGTTGGGCGCAAAGGCATAGATCACCTGGCCCTTCAGGTCGGACAGGGTGACCTGCTCCCGCCGGGCCAGGGGGTGGCGCCTGGAGAGGATGATAAAGACGTCCATATCCCGCAGATTGCGGAACTGGTAGCGGTCGGGCAGGCGTGCCACCTCATAATTGAAGGTGACGATGGCGTCCACCTGACCCATGAAAAGCCACTCCTGCACCTGCAGGAAGCCGCCGATCTCATACTCCAGCTCCCCGCCGGGATGGGCCTCATTATAGGCGCTCAGCCGGGGCAGCACAAAGTCCACCACGCCGCACAGCTCCAAAAGGCCGATGCGGATGGAGGGCCGCCCCGCGTCCTGCACCGCCCGGGCACGGACCACCGCCTGATCGCAGCGCTCCAGCATGGCGCTCCATTCCCCCTGGAGCAGCTTGCCCGCGTCGGTGAGGGCCACCTTGGCGGTGCTGCGCTCGAACAGGCGCACGCCGATCTCCCGTTCCAGCTTGGCCACCTGCTTGCTGACGCACTGCTGGGACACAAACAGCCGTGCCGCCGCCGCCGTGAAGTTCAGACACTCGGCCACCTCTAAAAAATACTTGATCTGGATCAGGTTCACGGGTGGGACCTCCTTTCCGGGGCTTCCCCTTCCTGGGTTTTATTATATCAAAACCTCTGGTTGTTGTATATTGCAAAAATCCTCCCCCATGAATTTTTTCAAAAAATCTGTACGGAAACCGGACGCCGGTGCGTGATCGGAGCGGGAGGGAATTCGGCTCCCGGCCGGCAGGTCGGTGCGTTCAAACGGCGGCTGAATGGAAAAACAGAGACAGGCACAGGCAATCTCCAGAGAAATCTTGCTTCAGGCCATGTTCGGCTTCAATCGAAACAGGAAAAATTGCGCCTTGAAGTTTGGCCACGATTGCGTTATCGTATCCGTGTGACCCGAAGTCCACGCCCCAGATATACAGCCGAAAGGAGCCCGTATACATGCATAACGTCAAGTCCTCCGTTAGAATTCCGATCCTTGTGACTGCGCTGGCGTGCTCTCTGGCGTTCAACCTAGTGCAGTATGCGGCGAAAAAAGCCCCCCTCCCGCCGCTCGGCGGGACCTACCGTACTGCGGAAACCACGCCAGGCGCCGGCGCGTATCTGGTTTTTGACCGCAACGGGAATTACTGCAGGTACACGCAAGCGCAAGGCGTGTTTGAAATCGGGACATATGCCGAAGGGGGAGAAAACCAGATTTCCTTAACTGCAAGCACGGGGGCATACCGCTGTGTTCTGCGGACAAGGGACGCCACCTATTTATTTGCAGACGCCGATTTGATCTCCTTCACCAAGCAATCCGATATCCCCAGCTTTTCCGGACGCGCCGGGGAGCATCCTCCGGAGTGGGGCCCTGCCGGCACAGGCCAATCACTGCCGGCAGCCGCGAAGACGCATTCGGAGTACAATGCGACACACGAGCGGTATGAATCAACGGAGACGGCAAAAAGCGGGTGAAGCGAAGCGCATGGTTGCAGGCAAAAAGAGCAAAGAGCAAGTTTTATGTGAGATCGGGGGCCGATTTTGCATCGAATCCATCCCCTTTGAACAGGTGGACCAGGCCACGCAGGAGGCGCTGAAACGAGAGGCAAGCTATTTATAAAGAGCGAAACCAAACGCTCAGCGCATTGACGCGCCGGCGCTATTACCTGGCAGCGGATACGCCGGAGAGCAGACCCTGCTCCAACTACCTGCGTGACCGGTACCGGGAAGCGCCGGCCCTGTATCTCCGGGGCGATCCGGAGAAGCCGTACGTATCCTCTAATTGCGAGATGCCGCCCATTGAGCCGGGGTTAATGGCAGGGATAGGCGAGTCGGATGCCGCCCGCAGGACGAAGCAATACCGCAGCCATCTGATCGATCTCAAATTGTTCCGTCAGATGCGGGAGGAGAACAAGTCCCGACCGGGCGCACCGCAAGCGGCCAAGGGGGGCCACCCATCCCCCGCTCCGCCGCTCCCCATGCGACCGGATCGGCAAACAGAGCGGCCCCGGGGAACGGACCTGCGTTCCCCGGGGCCTTTTACGGCGTTACAGCCGCTGCTTGCGCAAAAGCCGGATATCCTCGCCGTAGAAGGGGAGCACCCGGTATTCCCCCTCCAGCCGGGAGGCGATCTGGCCGGTGTAGCGGCGGCGTACCTCGTCCATGGACAGGTTGGAGGAGATCACCGTCCGCTTGTCCGCCATCAGGCGGGCGTTGACCAGGGTATACAGGGCGGACTGGACAAAGGGGGTAGTCAGCTCGCTGCCCAGGTCGTCCAGGATCAGCAGATCGCAGCCCAGATACCGCCGGGTCTCGTCCCGGGCCTCCTCCGCGTCCAGCTTGTCCCGAGCAAATTTCTGCTCCTCAAAGCGGGCAAAAATATTCACCGCCGTATCATAGACCACGGAAAAGCCGTTTTCCGACACGGTGCGGGCGATACAGGCGGACAAAAAGGTCTTCCCGAGCCCCGGGGCGCCGGTCAGGAAGAGGTTTTTGAAGTAGAATTTTCCAAACTTCTGGGCGTAATTCAGGCACACCTCATAGATAAACTCCATGTTCTCCCGGGGGGAGACGGCCTCCCCCGGCCAGGCCTGGGCATTATAGTAGTCCAGGGAAAACGCGTCAAAGGACTGCTCTCCCAGTTCCAGCAGCTTGGACAGCTCCCGGATCTGCTCCTGGGCGCAGAGCGTTTTCAAACAGGTGCACATCTCCACGCCGATCCACCCCGTATCCTTACATTTGGGGCAGGCGGGACGCTCGTCCAGGGCGTCGGCCGGATAGCCCGCACTGGTCAGCAGGGCGGTGCGTTCGGCCTGCAGGTCCAGGTTCCGGTCCCGGATCACGCCGATGGCGGGGGCCGGGTCCCGGCCCTCCCGCAGGGAGGCTGAAATGATCTGCAAAATGGTCCCCCGCAGCTGCCTGTCGATCTCCGCCACCCGGGGCAGGCGCCGGTAGATCTCCGCCCGCCGGCGCTCCAGCTCCCGCGCCCGGTCCTCCCGGGCTTCCTCCAGACGCCGGGCGGCCCGGCGCAGAACGCTCGCCTCGTAGGCCATGGCTTATCCCCCCTCCTCACGCTGTTTTTTCATAAAGGCCCGCATCCGCTCCAGGTCCTCCCGTACCCGCGCGTCCGCCTCGCCTGGGGCGGCGGAGCGCCCGGGTTCCGCCGCCCCCGCCCGGACCGGCCGCGGCCGGTCTCCCGCCTCGATCTCCGCCAGGGTATGCAGGTTCTTTTTGTGCCAGAGGCACAAGATCCCGTTCATGTAATCCCAGTCCATGCCCTGCTTTTTGTATACCGTCTTTTCGTAAGCAAGGCGGAGGGCCTCGTCCCCAAAGCCCATATCCGTCCAGGCTGCGATCTTTTTCCGTTCCTTCTCCACCAGGGGGCGGGGCTTCTGATCCAGCAGGCGCAGGATCTCCCCTTCCCGGGTACGCAGGGTCGCCAGGCGCTTCAGGTGCTGCTCGGCGGCCTCCAGCGTATCCGCCCCCTGCCGCTTCCAAAGGAAGCCTTCCTTCTGGACCTGCGACATGCTGGGCACCCGCCCGGGCCCGTACTTGCGCTGGAATTCCTCCACGCACCAGCTCACCAGCAGGCAGATGACCTCCGGGGGCAGGCCCAGGTAGTCGTACAGGGTAAACAGGCTCTTGAGCCCGGCCGTGGAGAGGATCTTCCCCAGCCGCCGCTGGACCTCGGCGACCAGGCCCGGAAAGCCGGAGCGTCCGTCCTCCAGTTCCCGCGTAATGTCGGCGGCGGAGTATTCCGGCGGCCCCTCCGGCTCCGGCGGCGCCGGAGGAGGAGCCGGCTGGGCGCTTTGTTCCGCCAGGCCCAGCTGCGCCAGCGCCTCCAGGGCGGCGTCCAGCCGCACCCCGTCCCAGCGCAGGGCCCTCCGGGCCGCGTCTGGTGCGGCGGAACGCCCGTGACGCAGCAGCCACAGGTAGAGCAGCGCCGCGTCTCCGTTCCCGGCGCGCAGCAGCCGGTCCGCCGCCGGACCGGTCATCGATACGATCTCTCCAGGCAGCAGCAGCTCCTGTGCCACGGGCGTCCCTCCCTCCGCAGGTATTGTGTTTCTATCATATCACAACCTTCCGTTGTTGTACACAAAAAACATCTGCGGGCATTCCGTTCTGCCGCCCTCCGCTACTGCTTTGCCTCGCCCGGGATCTGCCGGCTGCACAGGAACCAGTCCTCACACTCCAGATGCTGGGCCTGCGGGTTGTTCTGCCGGGAGAGCAGTTCGTCATAGGTCCGGGGCGGCGGCACCAGGGCCGGCTGTCCCGGCTGCCAGTTGGCGGGGGTGACCACATGCTCCCGGTCCGTGGTCTGAAGCGCGGTGAGCAGCCGCAGGATCTCCGGTATGCTGCGGCCGTTGGTCAGCGGGTAGACCAAAATGGCCCGGATGGTCTGCTCCGGGTCGATGAAAAACACATTGCGCACGGTCTCCTGACGGCTCACATCGGGCGCCATCATCCCGTAGAGCCGCGCGATCTCGCCGGTGCGGTCCGCAATGATTGGAAATGGTACCTGTACGCCGGTCGCCACGTAGATGGCGTAGACCCACGCCAGATGGGACGGGTTACTATCGATGCTCAGTCCCAGCAGCTGGGCGCCGCGGGCTTCAAATTGGGGCTGCGCCTTGGAAAAGGCAAGAAACTCGGTGGTGCAGACCGGCGTAAAGTCGCCGGGGTGAGAAAAAAGAACGACCCATTTGCCCTGATAGTCGGACAGCTTGATGGGCCCGAAGGTGGTGGCTGCGGAAAAATCGGGCGCCTTCATGCCGATGCGGATACAGTTGTTCTCCACGCGGAATAACCTCCATTCTGTACCGCTATCTTATGCAGAAGATGGGCGCATCGTGCCGGATGCGCCCGCGCGCCAAGCCCGCTTCCAGGCCCCAGCGGAGCAGTTCCCCGGAATTTGTGACTTTTCTTTGCATAATATATTGTTTTTTTGTAAACGTTAGCACTCTCATATTGACAGTGCTAATCCGCCGGTCTATGATAAGGGCGTACCAAGAAAGAGGGACCGGAGCGGCCCCTCCGCAGGGCATAAGGTAAGACGACGAATGGAGGAATGACTTATGTTGCCCAGCATTTTTGGTGAGAACCTGTTTGACGACTTCTTTGATTCCGGTTTCGACCGGGCCTTCTGGGGCGGGCGCGATGCGCTGTACGGCAAGCATGCCAAGCACCTGATGAAGACCGACGTAAAAGAGCGACCGGAGGAATACGAGCTGGCCGTAGATCTGCCCGGCTTTCAGAAGGACGAGGTGAACGTGGGCCTGGAGAACGGCTATCTGACCATCCGCGCCGCCAAGGGCCTGGATAAGGACAAAACGGACAAGGACGGCAAATACATCCGTCAGGAACGGTACGCCGGAGTCTGCACCCGCAGTTTTTATGTGGGCGATGTGAAGCCGGAGGAAATCCGCGCCAAGTACGAGTCCGGCGTTCTGACGCTGCACATCCCCAAGCGGGACGTCAAGACCGCGCAGCAGCCCAACCGCATCGCAATCGAATAAGGTCTTTCCGGCGGGGCCGGGGCGCGAGCAAAACTCGTGCCCCGGCCCTTTGACATTTTCGAGCGTTTCCACCAAAACCCGCAAAGTTCATGAAGATTTTATTTTTAATTTACGGCAGCTATGCTATAATAATACGAACGGGCGCAGCCGCTTTTCGGTTGATTCCCGCGGTTTTGCCGCATTTGTTTGAACGGCGGCTGCATCCGTCCGCAATTTCGTACTTCAGGGCCGGTTCTCATGCGCCCTTCCACCCGCGCGCAAATGATACGGCGCGTTCCGGCCGCCTTGCCCAAAGCACTTGCGCCGGAAGACGCCTGTGTGTTCCAGGCTTGCGGCTTTGCGCCGTATGCAGTATAATGAAACTAGATTCGTATGGTCAGGAGGGCTTTCCATGAAGAACCGCGTCACCGTAACCATTGCCGGGCAGGAGTATACCCTCGTCGCCGCCGAGGATGTGCGTTACGTCCAGAGGGTCGCCAGCCATGTGGACGCCAAGGTGCAGGAGGTGCTGGACGGCGCGAAGGTCTCCATGGTGGACGGCGCCGTTCTGGCTGCGGTAAACATCGCCGACGAGTATTTCAAGGAAGTGGAGACCGCCGAGAACCTGCGCCGTCAGCTCAAGGAGTACCTGGAGGAGGCCACCAAGATGAAGCTGGAGCTCTCCGAGGCCAAACGCGAGATTTTTAAGCTTCAGAACCAAAAGGCCAAATAGGCCGCCGCCTTACCAGGTCCGGAAATTCGATCGCCCCGGAGGTCCTTATGTTAGAGCTGCTTTCTCCTGCCGGTTCTATGGAGGCGCTGTTCCCCGCGCGACCGGCCGCGCGGGGGCCCCTTTGATTCGAGCTTATCGCCGGACGGGAGTGAATCCCGTCCGGCTCCGCCGCTTCCGCGGCGGGGCGGCCGCCGCCTTACCAAATCCGGAAATTCGATCACCCCGGAGGTCCTTATGTTAGAGCTGCTTTCTCCTGCCGGTTCCATGGAGGCGGTGGCCGCGGCCGTACAGAACGGCGCGGACGCCGTCTATCTGGGATATGGGGATTTTAACGCCCGCCGCAATGCAAAGAATTTCTCCCGGGAGGAATTTGCGGCGGCGGTTTCTTATTGCCATCTGCGGGGCGCCAAGGTCTATCTGACGTTGAACACCCTGCTCACCGACCGGGAGCTGCCCGAAGCCGCCAAATACGCCGCAGACGCCTCGGCCATCGGGGCGGACGCGGTGCTGGTACAGGATCTGGGCGTGCTGCGGATGCTGCGGCAGGTATCCCCCGATCTGCCCCTCCACGCCTCCACCCAGATGACGCTGCACAATCTGGACGGCGTCAAGCAGGCCGCTGATCTGGGGCTTCAGCGGGCGGTGCTCGCCCGGGAGCTGTCCCGGGACCAGATCGCCTACATCTGTGAGCGCTCCCCCATCGAAATCGAGGTCTTCGCCCACGGGGCCCTGTGCATGTGCTACTCGGGGCAGTGCTTTCTGTCCTCCGTCATCGGGGGACGCAGCGGCAATCGGGGCCTTTGCGCCCAGCCCTGCCGTCTGAAGTACGGCTGGGCGGAGCGGGCCGACGCCTATCCGCTCTCCCTGAAGGACCTGTCCTTGGCGGGGCACCTCCAGGAACTGCGCAAGATGGGGGTGGCCTGCGTCAAGCTGGAGGGGCGCATGAAGCGCCCGGAGTACGTGGCCATTGTCACAGGCATCTACGCCGCCGCCATCCGGGAGAACCGGGAGCCCACGGCGGAGGAGCTGGCCCAGCTGGAGGCCGCGTTCTCCCGGCAGGGCTTCACCCAGGGATACTATCTGGACCGGCAGGGCCCGGAGATGTTCGGCGTGCGGGAGGAAGCGGGCAAGGAGCCCCGCGAGCTGTTTGCCCGGGCCCGTAATACCTACCAGAGCGGAGAGGCCGCCCGGGTCCCCGTGACCTTCTACGCTCTGATCCGTCCCGGCGAGCCCGCCCGGGTCGGGGTGGAGGACCCCCAGGGCCGGGTGGCCACCGCCGAGGGCAGCGTGCCTGAGGCCGCCCATACCCGCGCCCTGGACGCCCCGACGGTGGAGAAGCAGCTCTCCCGCACCGGGGGCACCCCCTACCGCTGCGAGAAGGTCCGCGCCCTGGTCGAACCGGGCCTGTCCCTCCCCCTGGCAGCCCTGAACGCCCTGCGCCGGGAGGCCCTGGACGCCTTGAGCGGGCAGCGCTGTCAGCCGCCACCCCGGCGGGGCGGGACCTATCATGCCGGGGCCCGGTACGAAAACCGGAAGGACCCCCCCGTGCTCACGCTCTCCCTGCGGTACGCCGAACAGCTCACCGCGGAGCTGCTCTCCCTCTCGCCCGCGCTGGTCTACCTCCCGTTGGACGAGCTGTGCGCCCATCCGGACAAGGCCGCCGGGACCCCAAACACCCGCATCGGCGTCACCCTGCCCCGGGTGGCCTGGGACCGGGAGTGGCCGCAGCTGCTGGAACAGCTGCGCAGGGCCCGCGCGCTGGGCGTGGAGGACGCCCTGGCGGGGAACCTGGGCATGCTCTCCTGCGTCAAAGAACTGGGCTTCACCCTCCGGGGGGATTTTGGCCTGGAGGTGTACAACTCCCAGGCGCTCAAGCAGCTCAAACGGCTGGGGCTCCGGTCCGCCGCCGTCTCCTTTGAGCTGAAGCTGGCCCAGATCCGGGATATCTCCAAGTGCATGGACATAGAGATGATAACCTACGGGCGGCTGCCCCTGATGATCCTGGAAAACTGCATCATTCAAAACCGCGCCGGGCACTGCGGCTGTGAAAACCCCAATGTGCTTACCGACCGGAGGGGGGCCCGTTTCCCGGTGATCCAGGCCCCCGGCTGCCGCAATGAGCTTTTGAATTCCCAAAAGCTTTTCCTGGCGGACAAGGCCGCCGACTACCGCCGCATCGGCCTGTGGGCCCAGCGGCTGCTGTTTACCACGGAAAACCCCAAAGAGTGCGTGCAGGTGACCCGGCGGTATTTGGAAAACGACCGCTGGGCCCCCGCCGAATATACCAGAGGCCTCTATTACCGGGACGTAGAATAAGGAGAACGCCAATATGCAGATGAAGCTTTTTGTCCAGCGGCTGGACCCCCGTGCGCCGCTGCCCGCCTGCCAGACCCCCGGTTCCGCCGCCATGGACCTGGCCGCCCTGCTGGACGCGCCGGTGACCATCGCCCCCCGCGCCCTGGTGAACATCCCCACGGGGCTTGCCATCGCGCTGCCCGACGCGGGCTGGGTGGCGCTGGTCTTCGCCCGCTCGGGCCTGGGCATCAAGCACGGGATCGCCCTGTCCAACGGAGTGGGGGTCATCGACAGCGATTATCGGGGAGAGCTCCGGGTGGGGCTGACCAACCTGTCTGACACGCCCTATACGGTCCAGCCCGGCGACCGGGTGGCCCAGCTTATGGTGGTGCCCGTAGCCCGGGCCTGCGTGCTGGAGCTTGACGAGCTGCCCGCCACCCAGCGGGGCGCGGGCGGCTTCGGCTCCACGGGGAAGTGAGGCGCATGGGCATCGTTTTGGCCTCCCGGTCCCCCCGCCGGCGCCAGCTGCTGGAGCAGATGGGCCTGCGGGACTTCCGCATCGTCTGCTCCGACGCGGATGAGACGGCGTCCCCCGGCCTGACGCCCCCGGCGCTGGTGGAAGCGCTTTCCGCCCGAAAGGCCGCAGCCGTGCAGCACGCGGCGGCGGCCGGGGACCTGATCATCGCCGCCGACACGGTGGTGGCCCTGGACGGCCGGATCCTGGGCAAGCCCGCCGACGGGCCGGACGCATTTGCCATGCTTTCCGCCCTCTCCGGCCGGCGCCACCAGGTCTACACCGGCCTGACCGTGGTATGCGGCGCGCAGCGTCTGACTGAGCACGAGGTCACGGCCGTGACCTTTCGGAGCCTGTCCAGCGCGGAGATCTGCGCCTACATTGCGACCGGCGAGCCCATGGACAAGGCGGGCGCCTATGGAATCCAGGGGCGGGGCGCCCTGTTCGTGGAGGGGATCGAGGGGGATTATTACAACGTGATGGGCCTGCCGGTGTGCCGTCTGGGGCGCATCCTGGCCCGGCTGGGCGTGGACTGCGCCCGGCTTTGGAGCGAGCTGTGACCGTTGAGAGGGAGGGCGACACGTGAAAGACTTTTTCCGGCACAATGGGGTCCTCATCCTCATTGCCGCCGTCCTGCTGGCGCTGGTGACGGCGGTGGTCTCCATGCTGCTGGGAGGGACGGCGGACCCGCTGTCCAATCTGGTGGGGATCGTCACCACCCCGGTGCGCAACGGCATCAGCGCCCTGGCCGGCTGGACGGAGGAACAATACGCCGACGCCTTTGAGCGGGAACAGCTCAAAAGTGAAAACGCAGAGCTCAAGCTCCGCGTGGCCGAGCTGGAGGAACAGGCCCGGGCCGCGGAAGCCGCCCTCCAGGAAAACGAGCGGCTGCGCAGCCTGCTGGACCTGCGGCCCAGCCAGCGGGAGTTCGATCTGGAATCGGCCACCGTCACCGCCCGTTCCACCTCCAACTGGGAGTCCACGCTCACCATCAGCAAGGGCAGCTCCTCGGGCCTGGAAGCCGACGACTGTGTCGTGGACGAATATTGGAACCTGGTCGGCATCGTCCTTGAGGTGGGGGAGAACTGGGCCCGTGTGGCCACCGTGGCGGATTCCGGCCTGGAGCTGGGCGGACAGCTGGCCCGCACCGGCGGGGCGGCCATCCTGGAGGGCGACTTTGCCCTGATGGGGGAGGGCAAGCTCAAGCTGAGCTACCTGCCGGAGAATGCGGAGCTCATCGCCGGGGATCTGGTGACCACCTCCGGGCGGGGGGGCGTATACCCCGCCGGGCTGGCGGTGGGCCATGTGGAGGAGGTCCATACCGAGGCCAGCGGCATGACGCGCTATGCCGTCATCGTACCGGAGACCGATCTGGACGGGCTCAAGCAGGTCTTCGTGATCAAAGAATTTACCATCGTGGAGTGACGTCGCAAGCGGTCGAAAAAGGTGCTTCGCACCTTTTTCGAGGAGGATCACACGCAAGGCGGACCTCGATTTCTTGCGGAAAAGTCGGCCCGCCTTGCGTGTGAAGTGTCATTTCCGAGGCGCATGTCCCCGGAAATGACGGATTTTGATTTTATTCCGCCGCCTGCCTGCGCCCGCAGGCGCGTTTCGGAGCGCAACCGCCCCATCGGGGCGGCTCTTAGCGCGGAGATGGCGACGGAACTCTGCGAGGCTTTCCTGCGGGAGGGTTTTTCGACAAGCTAATTGGGAAGGCGGCGGGAAGGAGGGCGTTTATGACCCGCAGCGATTTTATGATAAAATGGGGCGTGTATGCCCTGGCCATCCTGCCTATTTGGTTTCTGGAGGTCTACGTGCTCAACCGCCTGCCGGTGCTGGGGGTGACGCCCATGCTGATGCCCCTGGCCGCCGTGGCCGCTGCCGTGCTGGAGGGCGCCACCGGAGGCGCCGGCTACGGGCTGTTCGTGGGGATCCTGTGCGACGCGGCCTATCACGGCACCAACGGCGCCATGACCCTGGGGCTCTGCCTGCTGGGCGTGGCGGCGGGCGCCCTGGCCCAGTACGCCCTGCGGCAGAATCTGGTCGGCTGCCTGCTGTGCTCCTTTGGGGCGCTGCTGTGCATCGACGCCGTCCGGGTAGCGGTCCATCTGCTGCGGGGAAGCGCCTCGCTGGGCGCGCTGCTGCGGGTGGCCGTACCGGAAGCGCTTTGGTCCATGGTGTTCGTTTTCCCGGTCTACGCCCTGTACCTGTGGGTATTCCACCGGGTCCCCAAACGCACCGTGCTGTAGCGGGGGGACTTTGCTGCCTGGAGGTGAGCGCACTTGGAAGGAAAACAATTTCAAAGACGGGCGCTGTTCACCGCGGCGCTTCTGGCGTTGCTGGTGGCGGCCTTCGCGGCGGTGCTGTGGAGCCTGCAGGTGACCAATCTGGACTACTACCGGGGCCTGTCCACCCGCAAGATCGCCAACCGGGAGACGGTGGAGGCCGCCCGGGGGGAGATGCGGGACCGCTACGGCCGGGTCCTGGTGACCAACCGTGCCGTCTACCAGGTGACGCTGGATCTCTCCCGGATGGGCGAGGAGGCGCAGCGCAACGCCAACCTGCTCGCCCTGCTGGAGATCTGCCGGGAACAGAAGGTGGAGTGGAGCGATACGCTCCCCATCTCCGAAAGCGGCCCCTTTTCCTACACCAGCGACACCGCGCTGTCCTATCGCGCCGCCGACAGCAGCGCAGCGGAGACGGTGGTGCGCACCAGCTTGGGCAAGCTGGTGGACGCCCTGCCGCTGCAAAGCCGCGGCTTTCTTCCCGCAGGGGAGACCGACCCCTCGGCGGCGGCGCTGATGCAGGCCCTGCGGGGCTACTTTGAAGTGGACGAGAGCCTCTCCGACGGGGAAGCCCGCGCCCTCATCGGCTTGCTCTACGAAATCAACCTCCGGCAAAAAAACATCGATTACAGCGATTACATTTTTGCCCAGGACGTGGATATCGACTTCATCTCCACCGTTAAAGAGCACGGCCTGACCGGCGTGCAGATCGAGGCCGCCACCGTCCGGGAATATGCCACCTCCCACGCCGCCCACCTGCTGGGCCGGGTGGGCCCCATCTACGCCGACACCTGGGCCTACTATAAAGAACTGGGCTACAACATGAACGACACGGTGGGGATCGACGGGGCGGAGAGCGCTTTCGAGCCCTACCTGCGCGGGGAGGCCGGCGTGCGGGAGCAGGAGCTCTCCACCAGCGGCAAGGTGGTCAGCGAAAGCTGGTACACTGATCCGCTGACCGGCGAGACCCATGAGCCGGAGCCGGGCGACAACGTGCTGCTCACCCTGGATGTGAAGCTCCAGGCCAAGGCGGAGCAGGTCCTGGCGGATACCATCAGCAGCCTGGAATCCGCAGATACCGGCGGCGGCGCCGTCGTCATCCAGGACGTGTCCGACGGCGGCGTGCTCACCATGGCCTCCTACCCCACCTACGACCTGGCTACCGTATATTCCGACCAGGCCCTTTACGCCCAGGTCAGCAGCGACCCGCTGGAGCCTTTTTACAACCGGGCCTCCATGGGCCTGTACTCCCCCGGCTCCACCTTCAAGCCTCTGGTGGGCATTGCCGCTTTGGAGGAAGGGGTGACCACCCCCTCCGAAACGATCCGGGACACCGGCCGCTTTACCCTGCCGGAGGAGGAGAAATACCCCTACGGCGACTTTCACCCTCAATGCTGGATCTACCGCCAGTATGGCGGCACCCACGGACAGGAGAACCTGGCCGACGCTCTGCGGGACTCCTGCAACATCTATTTCTACACCATCGGCCACCGGCTGGGCATCGAACGCATCGACCTGTACGCCAAGATGTTCGGGCTGGGAGAGAAGACGGGCTTTGAGCTGTCCGAAAGCAAGGGCCGGGTGGCCGGCCCCGCGACCAGCGAGGCTCTGAATATGACCTGGTACGGCGGCAACCTGCTCAACGTTGCCATCGGCCAGGACAACACCGCCTGCACCCCGCTCCAGCTGACCAACTATATCGCCACCCTGGTCAACGGCGGCAACCACTACGCCACCCATCTGCTGCGCGCCGTCAAGTCCAGCGATTACAGCCAGACCGTGCTGGAGTATGAGCCCCAGCTGCTGGACACCCTGGAGCTGGACGCGGACAACGTGGAAGCGGTGAAGCTGGGGATGTGGAAAGTGGCAAACGACGCCAAGAGCAGCGTGAGCCGCTATTTTGCGGGCCTTCCGGTGGAGGTGGGCGCCAAGACCGGCTCCGCCCAGGTGGCCTCCAATGTAGAGGCAGACGCCGTGTTTGTCTGCTTCGCCCCCTATGACGACCCTCAGATCGCCATGACCATCGTGGTGGAGGGCGGCGCGTCCGGCAGCAATCTGGCCCAGGCCGCCGCTGAGATCTTGGATTACTACTTCAGCGCCGAGGACACTCTGGAGTCCGTGGACCCGGAGAACACGCTCCTGCGCTGACAAGGAATGATTGGATGACGGATACCCTTCTCTTCGATCCCCGGGACGAGCGGTATAAATCTCCCTACGGGGCGGTCAGCGCCGGAACCGTGGTGCATTTCGCGCTCCGGCCGGAGCGCGCTCAGGCTTTTTCCCGGGCGGTGCTCACCGCCCGGTTTGAAAGCCGGGCCAATGAGCTGGTGCGCATCTTTCTGCCCTGGAGCGGCCGGGACGGGGAACGGGACGTGTTCGCGGGCTCCCTGCCCACGGGGGATTATGTGGGTCTGATCTTCTACTCCTTCCGCCTGGAGGGGCTGGACGGCCGGACCCGGACGCTGGGGGAATACCAGCTGACGGTGTATGACGGCTGCGAGCAGGTGCCCGCCTGGTTTGGAGAGGGGACCTGTTATCAGATCTTTCCCGACCGCTTCCGCCGCAGCCGCATCCCCGACCCCGGCGGCATGGTGGGCGGCCGGAGCGTCCATGCCGCCTGGCAGGAGGAGCCGGAATACCGCCCCGACGCCCGGGGCGAGGTGCGCAACCGGGACTTCTTCGGCGGAGACCTGAAGGGCGTGCTGGAGCAGCTGCCCTACCTCCAGTCCCTGGGCGTGGAGACCCTGTATTTCAACCCCATTTTCGAGGCGGCGGAAAACCACCGCTACGGCACCGCCGATTATGAGCACGTAGACCCCATGCTGGGCTGTGACGCGGATTTTTCCGCTCTGTGCCAGGCTGCCCACGCCAGGGGGATGCGGGTCATTCTGGACGGTGTGTTCAACCACACCGGCTTTGTCAGCCGCTATTTCAACGGCGACGGCTTCTACCCCCAGCCGGGGGCGGCCCAGTCCCGGCAGAGTCCCTATTACCCCTGGTTCCACTTCCAGCACTGGCCCGACCGGTTCGACTCCTGGTGGGGCATCTATACCCTGCCCGCCGTCAACGAAGGGGAGGACTCCTACCGGGACTATATCATCCGGGGGGAACACAGCATCGTGCGCCGCTGGCTGCAGGCCGGGGCGGACGGCTGGCGGCTGGACGTGGCCGACGAGCTGCCCGACGACTTCATCCGCGAGCTCCATCAGGCCGTCCGGGCGGCCGACCCCAACGCCGTGGTCATTGGGGAGGTGTGGGAGGACGGCTCCACCAAGATCGCCTATGGGGTCCGCCGCAGACATATCCTGGGCGGACACTGCGACGGGCTGATGAACTACCCCTTCCGCAACGGCCTGATCTCCTTCCTGCTGGGCGCGGACGCGGCCTGCTTCCGGGACGCCATGGAGACCCTGCGGGAGAACTATCCCCCCTTCGCCTTTGCCTCCGCGATGAACTTTCTGGGCACCCACGACACCCCCCGCATCCTCACCCTGCTGGGCGTTGGCTCCGACTGCCGGGAGAACACCAAGGCCTGGCGGGCCAACTTCCGCATGGACGCCGGCCAGCGCGCCCTGGCCCTGGCCCGGCTGCGTCTGGGGGCCCTGGTGCTGTTCGCGTTTCCCGGCGCCCCCACGATCTATTACGGGGACGAGGCCGGGATGGAGGGCTTCGAAGACCCCTTCAACCGCCGCACCTTCCCCTGGGGCGCGGAGGACAAGGCCCTGACCGCCTGGTACGCCGCGCTGGGGCAGGCCCGAAAGTCCCTTCTCCCCCTGCGCCGGGGGGACCTGCGCTGGCTGCGGGCCGAGGGGCGGGTGCTGGCCTTCTCCCGGACCTGGGAAGGGGAGACGGTGATCGCCGCCGTCAACGCCGGGGACGCTCCGGAGCAGCTGCCCCTGGACGGCGCCTTCCGGGACCGGATGAGCGGGGAGCGCTTTACGGATACGGTTCCCCTGCCCCCCCTGACCGGCCGCCTGCTGACGGGGGAGCGTTGCAAATCCGCCTCCGGCGTGGTATAATGTCCTCATCTTACACAAAAGGAGCACGATATGCGCTGTCCGAACTGAGGTTCTTCTGAATCCGACGCTCCGCCCCGCCCATGGAGCGGACGCGAAGCTTGTTTCAATTCAGGAGGAACGATTATGATTCGGAATCAGCGCAATATTGCGCTCCTTTTTGCTGTTCTTTTTTTGCAGGGCATGGTCTTTTACAGTCCTGTGGCCACCCTTTACCGGCAGGAGAGCGGTCTGGATCTGGTACAGATCGGAGGGATCGAAAGCTTCTCCCTGGCGTTGATGCTCCTTCTGGAACTGCCCTGGGGGTGGCTGGCCGACCGGCTGGGGCACCGGCGCACCATCGTACTGTGCGCATTCGTCTTCGCCGCATCCAAGGTAGTCTTCTGGCGCGCGGAGACCTTCGGGGCCTTTCTGGCGGAGCGGGCGCTGCTGGCAGTCAGCCTGTCCGGCCTGTCCGGATGCGACAGCGCCTTCCTGTTCGCCTGCTGCCGGGACGGCGGGCACCGCAGGGCCTACGCCCTGAGCCAGGCAGTGCAGACGCTGGGGGTGCTGGCGGCCTCTCTGTCCTGGCCCCTTTGGGGCGGAACTTACCGCCTGGCCGCCCTGCTCACGGTCGGCTCCTACACGGCCGCCGCCCTGCTCACCCTGGGCCTGGCCGAGCCGGAGGGGGAGCGGGCCGCCCAGACCCGGACGGCGGAGCCCCTGTCCTTTGCCCAGGCGGCCCGGCGCACCCTGGCCCTCGCCCCGGTGCTGCTGGCCTTCTGCCTGGCGGAAGAGACCGGCCAGAGCGTCACCGTCTTTCTCAGCCCGCTCCTCTATACACGCGCGGGCATCCCCCAGCAGTGGTTCGGCGCCCTCCACGCCGCCATGACGGCGGCGGGCCTGCTGGGGGGCCTCTCCCATCGGATGTCCCGCCGTCTGGGGCAGCGGAGGGCGGCGGCGGCCCTCCTGACCGCGGGAACGGCAGCCTGCCTGCTGCCGGTCCTGTCTCCCGCCCCCGCCGCCGCCGTGCTGGGGGTCACGGCCCTGCGGGCCGTACAGTCCCTGCTGACGCCCCTGTCCCTGTCGATCCAGAACGAGCGCGCCCACCCGACGGGGCGGGCCGCCCAGCTCTCCTGCAACGCCATGCTCATGGACGTGGGGAGCATGTGTCTCTACCCCGCCTTCGGGGCGCTGGCCGGCCAGGGCGTGGAGCGGGCGCTGCTGCTGGGCGCGGCCTGCTGCGCCGCCGCTCTGGTGCTGTTCGGGGCAGGCGCAGGCCAGCCTGCATCCTGAGGCCCGCGGCCGCGCTCCCGGTCTCCCCGGCACGGCGGGACTAACCGCCGGGCAGGAGCCGAACCGACCGCGCATCCCCCTGCCCCGAAACCGCGTAAAAGGCGTACTCCTCCGGCTTCAGCCCGCAGGCGGCCAGCGCGCCGCGCACCCGCTCCAGTGCCTCAGGCGGGAGGCGCAGGGCGATGCCGCAGCCCTGGGACACCTCCCGCAGCACGGGCATGACCTGGACCGCGGCGACCTCCGCTCCCGCACGCTGGGCCAGCAGGGCGGCATAGGTGGAGGAAAATGCGGCCATAACATAGTCCATCAGAGGGTGACCACCTTGGCGGAGCGGGCCATGCAGGACACGATATCATACATATTGCTCACCGTGCCCGCCTTCAACTGATCGGCCAAGCCGTAGAAGTTCAGGCACGTGCCGCATACCAGCACCTTTACCCCCCGCTCCTGCAGAGCGTTCAGGTGCTCCGCCACTTGGGCGTCCAGGGTGGGCAGCTTTACCCCCGCATTCATAAAAAGGATCGTTCCGGGCAGCTCGTCTCCCTGGGTGAGGGTATAAAAGAACATGCGCATCAGGCTGCTCCCCAGTTCCCGGTCCCCGTCGCCGATGCAGTCCCGGCCTGCGAAGACCGTCCAATCCCCGGCGGCGGCGTGTTGGGAAGGGCTTGCCGCCTGCGCCGTCGGCGTGCCGGAGGCGGCAAACGTCACGGCAAACCCTTCCCCGTCCCCTACGGGATGTGCCTGATAGCCCCTGCTTTCCGCCAGACGCTTCAGGTTTTCCACGGTGGCGGCGTTGTCCACCCGGACGGTAAAGGCCGTCTCGCCGGCAGCGATGGCCTTCTGGGCCAGGACTACCGGGATGGGACAGTTTTTTCCTCTGGCGTCGATCATTTTCATATCCATGCATCTCCGTTCCGTATCTGCTTCTCCTCTCATTATAACCGCCGCATTCCCCCTGTCAAGCAAACGAAAGGGGCGCTGCCCGAATGGCAGCGCCCCTCAGAGGGTTTCGGCGGAAACAGCCCGTTTAGTTGCGGCCCACGAAGTCGTCCTTGGTGACGGCCATGACGACGGCGGCCACGACGGCCAGAACAGCCAGCACCGCGTAAGCGGTGGCGTAGGAGGAAGCCTCGCCGATGATGGCGACCAGGGAAACGCCGACGGCGCCGATGGCGGCCACGATGGGCTTGAGCACCTTGTAGGCCAGCGGGAAGTCATAGCGGCCCCAGACGGTGCTGGTGAAGGACACCAGGTAGTTGGACGCGCCGCCCAGCATCAGGGCCAGGAAGGGGAGCGACAGGTAGATGCAGGCGCGGATGCCGGTCAGGTTGAGGATCAGGGAAGCCACGCCGATGCCGAAGGTGATGATGATGGCCTTCTTGGGACCCACCTTGGCGTCCAGCACGCCGCACAGGGGGCTGCCGAAGCAGGCGGCGATCCCGGCGATGGCCAGCATGCCGATGATCTCACCGGGCTGGTAGCCAATGCTGGACAGGCGGGCGAAGAAGTTGGTCATGATGCCCAGGGACAGCAGCTCCATGACGCCCAGGGAGAAGCCGGCCATCCAGGTGCGCTTGTAGGAGAGCATTTTCCCAGGGGTCCAGGGGGAGGTCTTCATGTACTCCAGGCCGGCCTTGAGCTCCTGCTCCGCCTGCACCTTGTCGAAGGATCGGTCGTTGTCGGGGAAGGCGCCGGCCTGCTCGGGATAGTCCCGCACAAAGACGGCGCACAGCACGGCCAGCACCGTGCAGGCGACGCCGTAGAAGGTATAGACGGCGCGGGTGCCGCCCATGCCGACCAGGATGGAGGCCAGGGCCGTGGTGGTAGCGGCGGACAGAGGGAAGCCAATGGTGACCCAGCCCATGACCAGGCCCTTTTTCTTGGGGAACCAGTTGCCGATGACGTTTCCGTTGGCAATGTAGGCAAAGCCCATGCCGCCCACCATGGCCACGGACACGCAGACGAAGTACACCACGTAGTTGGCGGCGTAGCCCCAGGCGAAGCAGGCGATGGCGGTGATGGCCAGCGAGCAGGTCCAGGCAAAACGGGCGGACTTCTTGGCGCCGATATAGCCCCAGAGCACGCCGCCCGCCACGGCGATCCAGCCGCCCACGGTGGAGAACATGGACAACACCCCGTAGTTCATGCCGGTGGTGCCGGCGAACACCTCGCGGGTAACGTTCAGGGAATCGTTGATCAGAGAGCTGTCGATGAAGATGCACGCGAAGGAAAAGAGCATCAGCAGCCAGCCCTTGGCGCCAAAGTTGGCAGTGACCTTGGTGGTTTTATTTTGTGCGTTCAAACCAGATTCCTCCTTTTATTCGTAGACCTCCGGGCGGCTTCTTCCCACACCGCCCGTAAACGCCTGTATTTTATCGCAGGCGGCGGCAGACGTAAAATACCGATTCCGTATGGCTCCCATACGGAAAATGCTTGACCGGCTGTGCGGGCCCCCTCTTCCCCCTCGTTTTGCGCCACCCGGACGGCTTTTTTGTGTAAAAGGGCAAAATGGGGCCCCGGGATTTCAGCAATGCGCCGATTCTATAACGAAAAAAGCATAGCTGCCATTCCGATTTTACATAGAAAGCCATGACACCCCCCGAAAAATCTGCTATACTGAAGCAAACAACGCAGGAGACGAGGTGTGTACGGATGAACTTGGAACAGATCGAGAGCTTTCTGGTCCTGGCACAGCGGCTCAATTTTACGCAGGCGGCGAACGACCTGTTCATGGCGCAGCCTGCCCTGAGCCGGCTGATCGCGGCCCTGGAAAAGGAGCTGGAGGTCCAGCTCTTTCACCGCAATTCCCGGGGGGTGTCCCTCACCCCGGCGGGGGAGGCGTTCCTGCGGGAGTGCCCCGCCATTCTGGACGGCTACCGCCGCAGCGTCAGCGCCGCCCAGCTGGCCCAGAAGGGGTACGCGGGCACGCTCACCCTGGGCATCCTGCGGGATGCGTTTCATCCCGAGGCGGTGGACATCTATCAGGCCATGGAGCGGCGCTATCCCGAGGTACGCCTGCTCCTGCGGGAATACAGCCACTCCCAGCTGATCCGGCGCTTTTTGGACGGGGAGCTGGACGCCATTTTCAACTTCGGCTCCGAGGCGATGCCGCCGGAGGTGGAGAGCCTGGTGCTGCGCCGGGACCACCAGTGCGTGGTGGTCCCGCCCCACTCGCCCCTGGCCCTGGAGCGCAGCCTGCGGATGGAGGATCTGAAGGGGGAAAAGTTTATCGCCATGGCCCGCTCCGCCTCCCAGCCCGGACACGACTTTCTCTGGCGGATCACGGCGGAAGCCGGCTTCGTGCCGGAGATCGTGGCGGAGGTGGGCCATGTGCCCACCCTGCTGATGCTGGTGGCCTGCGGCCTGGGGATCAGTACCCTGACCAACGACTTCGAGTATCTGACCCGCGGCCGGGTGACCTTTGTCCCCCTGGTGGGCGTGCCGCTGTCCAGCCACAGCCTGAGCTGGCGGCGGGGCAGCGCCAATCCGTCCCTGCCGCTTTTGGTGGATACGGTGCGGGACTTCCTGGCGAAAAAATGAAGATTTCGTAAAAAAAGCGGAAGCCGGACGGCTTCCGCTTTTTTATCCACCGTATCTGTGTTATAATCAAACAACATTCAAAAAAGCAAACCGGTTTTGGGAAGCCCGCGGCGTTTTATGCGGTAAACGGCCGCTTTGCACCGCTCAGGGAAAGGAGGGGGTCCGGATGGAAGCGCTGTTTGCCCTGCCCCAGCAGTGGATGGACGCGCTGACCGGTTGGCTGGCGGCCAACCCGCAGCTGTGCGGCTGGTTTACGTCTATCGTACGCTTCGTGTTCCCGGTACTGGCTCTGCTGATCCTTATCCGCTCCATCCGTTCCCTGCTGACGGTGCCCCATCTGCCGGAGGTCTGGGCCTACCTGACCCTGCCCAACGGGTCGGGGGAGCCCCTGACCCACTGGGAAAACATCCTGGGCCGGGGCGGCGCCTGCGACGTGGTGCTGAATTATCCGGTGGTCTCCCGCCAGCACGCCGCCCTGATCCGCCGCGAGGACGACACCTGGACGGTCCACGACCTGGGCTCCACCGGCGGCGTCACCGTCAACGGCGCGGCGGTGGAGGGCAGCGCCCCGGTGGCCTACGGAGACGTTCTGGGCCTGGGCGGGGTGGAGACCGTGCTGCTGCCCGTGTCTCCGGAGGAAAAGGCCCAGCGCCGCCACCGCCGCCGTGCTGCCAAGCCCGCCTCTCCCTGGCTGGGGCTGGTGCTGCTGACGGTGTTTCAGGTGCTGTGCGCGCTGCAGCTGATCCTCTCCGCCGGGGCGCAGGCCACGCTCAACCTTCCCGGCGCCTTTCTCTGCCTCTCGCTGGTGATGTGGCTCTACTTTCTCACCATGCGCCTGCTGCGGCGGGTGGGGTTCGAGATGGAGACCATCGCGTTCTTCCTGTCCACCCTGTCCCTGGCCATCACCGCCTCCTCCGCGCCGTCGGCGCTGTTCAAGCAATTTCTCGCCCTGCTGCTGGGCCTGGTCCTCTTCCTGATACTGGGCGTTTTTCTGCGGGATCTGGAGCGGGCCAAGCACATCCGCTGGCTCATGGCCGCCGCCGCGATCGGCCTGGTATCCGTCACCCTGGTGCTGGGATCCGCCCCTCAGTACGGCGCGGCCAACTGGATCCGGCTGGGCGCGCTCTCCCTCCAGCCCTCGGAGCTGGCCAAGATCTGCTACATCTTTGCCGGCTCGGCCACGCTGGAGCGGCTCTTCCGCAAGCGGAACCTGGGCCTGTTCATCGTCCTGACCGGCGTGTGCCTGGGCTGTCTGGCCCTGATGAGCGATTTCGGCACCGCCGCCATCTTTTTCGTAACCTTCCTGGTCATCGCCTATCTCCGCTCCGGTGATTTCGCCACCCTGTCCCTGATCACGGGCGGCGGCGTGTTCGCCGTGCTCACCATGCTCTCCCTCAAGCCCTATATCCTCCGGCGCTTTGCCACCTGGGGCCACGCCTGGGAGAACGCCTCCGCCGGGGGCTACCAGCAGACCCGCGCCATGTCGGCCGCCGCCTCCGGCGGTCTGGTGGGGGTGGGGCCCGGGGAGGGCTGGCTCCACCGGGTGGCCGCCGCGGATACCGATCTGGTCTTCGGTATGCTCTGTGAGGAGTGGGGCCTGATCATCGCGGCGCTGGCGGTGCTCTCCGTGTTCACACTGGCGGTCTTCGCCGTGCGCGCCTGCCGGGCGGGCCGGAGCAGCTTTTACACCATCGCCGCCTGCGCCGCCACCTCCATGATGGTCTTTCAAACCTGCCTGAACGTGTTCGGCGCGGTGGACCTGCTGCCCCTCACCGGGGTCACGTTTCCCTTCGTGTCCAACGGCGGATCGTCCATGCTGGCTTCCTGGGGCCTGCTGGCCTTTCTGAAAGCCACCGACACCCGCCAGAACGCCAGCTTTGCCATCCGCCTGCCTTCCCGGCGGGAGGACCGCCGGGGTGCGGCGCTGGCCCCCCGGGGCACGGAGGGCTGGGAACAGGAGGCGGATGATGAAGAAGATTGAACGCCGGGCCCTGTTGTGCCTGCTCCTGGCCGCCGCCCTGATCGCGGGGCTGGCGCTGTATGTGGGGCGCTGGGCGCTGAACGGCGGGCGCTGGGCCTCCTACGCCGCCAACCGGCATCTGTTCAACTCCAGCGGGGAGCTGGCCGTGGGCCGGGTGCTGGACCGGGACGGCGACGTGCTCTCTTGGGTGGACGGCGCCGGGCGGCGCGCCTACTACGAAAACGCCACGGTACGGAAAGCCACCCTCCATGCAGTGGGGGACCGGGGCGGCAACATCGGCACCGGCGCCCTGACCGCCTTTGCCGACCGGCTTTCGGGCTACAACCTGCTCACCGGGGCCTACTCCCCCCTGGGCCGGGGCAACGACCTGTACCTGACCCTGGACGCCCGGCTCAACTACATCGCCTATCAGGCGCTGGGCGGGCGCAAGGGGGCCGTGGGCGTGTACAACTATCAGACGGGGGAAGTCCTGTGCATGGTCTCCGCCCCCTCCTTCGATCCCCTGGATCCCCCGGAGCATGTGGAGGACGATCCCGCCTACGACGGAGTCTATCTCAACCGCTTCCTGTCCGGTACGTTTGTGCCCGGCTCGGTGTATAAGACCATTACTCTGGCCGCGGCCATTGAGAACATTCCCGATCTCTTCACGCGCACCTGGACCTGTACCGGCTCCACCGACGTGGCGGGTGAGGCCGTCACCTGTCCTCACGCGCACGGGGAGCTGGATATCTACGCAGCGCTCTCCAGCTCCTGCAACGGAGTGTTCGCCCTTCTGGCCGCCGAGCTGGGGGACGCGGTGCTGGAGGCTTACACCCGGCAGGCGGGCCTGACGGCGCGCTATTCCGTCAGCGGCCTGAATACCGCCGCCGGGAGCTTTGCCTTCAGCGGCCTTTCGCAGGGGGCGCTGGGCTGGGCCGGCGTGGGGCAGGGGGACGACCTGGTCAACCCCTGCGCGCTGATGGTCTACATGGGAGCCATCGCAAACGGGGGAAGCGCGGCGGCGCCCCAGCTCGTCCTCAAGACGGAAAACGCCCTGGGACTGCCCTCCGGCTTCTACCGCAGAAAGAGCACCGGCACCCTGGTCGCCCCAGCCACAGCGGCCACCCTGGCCGAGATGATGCACCGCAACGTGACCGAGACCTATGGGGCCGGCCGCTTCCCCAATATGGACGTGTGCGCCAAGAGCGGTACGGCGGAAGTGGGTGGCGGCAACCCCCACGCCTGGTTCGCCGGATTCCTGCGGGGGACGGATACGCCCTACGCCTTTGTGGTGCTGGTGGAAAACGGCGGCTCCGGCGCGGATACGGCGGGCTCCGTGGCCGCCCAGGTGCTGGACGCGCTGGTCAACGGGTATTGACCCTTTCCCGGCCGGCTCCGCTTGCCCTCAAAAACGGGACCAACCCGAAGGTTGGTCCCGTTTCTCGTTTTCGGTCTGTGCCGCCGGGAAAGGGCGTTTACTTGCGCCCGCCCCTGCGGGAATTGCGCCGCTCCGCCTGGCGCAGCTCGGACAGCTTGCTGTCTGAAGAGGCCATGAACTGCTTGAGCCGGTCCTCAAAGGTGGCCGGCTCCGCCGGAGCGCTCTTGCCGCGGAAGCCGCCGCCGCTCTGGCCCGCCGGGCGGCCCATGGGGCGGCCCTGACCCGCCGGACGGGGCGGGGGATCCATTGCCTTTTTGATGGAGAGGTTGATGCGGCCGTTTTCGTCGATGCCGATGACCTTGACTTTGACCTGCTGCCCTTCCTTAAGATGATCCTTTACATCATTTACGTAGGAGTAGGCGATCTCAGAGATATGCACCAAACCCGACCTGCCCTCCGGCAGGGCGACGAAAGCGCCGAACTTTGTGATGCCTGTGACCTTCCCCTCTACAACCGAACCAACACCGAACTCCATCTGACAGACATATCCTCCTTATCAATCTGCGCGGGGTAAACGCACTAATTGGTGAAATAGAAGACATACTCGCCCGGCTCCACCAGCCCCAGCTTGCTGCGGGCGATATCAGCCTGCCGCTGGGGGTCGCCGCTGTTTTCCACGGCGTCTGCCAAGTCGGCGTTGACCTGCTTCTGGGCGGCTACCTCCGCCTGGGCCTGCGTCAGGTCGGACTGAGCCTGCTGAATCTGCCCCCGCAGGTTCAGCAGGGCGCTTGCCACGCCGATGAGCAGGGCCAGGACCACCAGCTTGGTCAGGATGGACGCTTTTTTGGTTTTCATGGCCCTTCCCTCCTGCCGCCGCGTCGGCATTTTGCCGGTGCGCTTCTTCCATTTCCCTAGGTATCAGCTTTATTTTATACCACTTGCGCCGATAATGGAAGGTTTTTTTTGCTCTTTTTCCGATTTTTTTGCATAGACGTCCTGCGGCCACAACCGGTAGTGTGGCCAGGCGCCACAACACCCCCAGAAAATCTGCCAGCAGGTAGCCCAGCTTGAGGGCCCAGCGGCTGAGCAGCAAGAAGTAGACCGTAGCGCCCCCCAACACGCCCAAGACCAGGTAGATGCGCACCGCCCCGTCTCCGGCGGCGACGGCATAGACAAACAGGGCCGCGGTGACCGCCAGCCAGAACACCAAATCCAGCAGGGCGCCCAGCAGCTTCAGGGGGATACGGACGCGGAGGATGCGGAAAAAGTCGTACAGCAGCCCCACCGCCGCTCCCAGCAGCAGCGCTCCGGCCAGCAGGGCAGCCTGGGCGGAGACCGAGATCTCCATCTCAGCGGAACAGGCGGGCCAGCAGGCCCCCGGCCTTTTCCCGTCCGGAATCCTCGTACGTCAGGGAATCGATGTCCCCCTCCACCTTCAGGTCTCCCCCGTCCAGGCTCAGCTTTTCGATGTGCAGCCCCTGGCCCCGGACGATCAGGGTGCCCCGGCTGGTGTACATGACGATGGTATTCTCGTCGAAGCTCTCCACTTCCTCCACGCCGGAGACGGAAAGCTGCTCCCGCTCTTCCAAAACGATGTGATGGGCCGCCTCGGCCCGGGTCCTGTTCTCCTCATACGGCATTCAGATGACCCCACCTTTCCCGTTATGATCTCATTGATGTATATGGGACAGGGGGGCAGGATATTACGCCTGCTGCCGGGGCAGGGCGCGGAGCAGCGGCTTTGCCAGCAGCGCGGCGGCCGCGATCTTCACCGCGTCGCCGGGCAGGTAAACCAGCATGCCCGCCCAAAGCACGGCGGACAGGGACATGCCCCGGCCCAGGTAGCCGTTGAAAATAAGGTACATGTAGGGGATGCCCACCAGGTAAAGCACGCCGTCCCCCGCCGCGCAGGCCAGCGCCGTCCGCCAGGGCCGCGTTCCGTCTCCCGCCAGCTTTCCCATGACCCAGGCCGCCGGAATAAGCCCCAGCAGAAAGCCGAAGCTGGGCTGAAACACATATCCCGGACCGCCGCCCTGGGTAAACACCGGCAGGCCCGCCAATCCCAGCGCCACGTAAACGATCTGGGACAGGGCGCCCCACCTGGGCCCCAACAGCAGGGCCGCCATGGCGGTAAAGAAAAACTGCAGGGTGATGGACATGGCCCCTGCCGGAAGGCGCAGGAAGGCGCCTACGGCGGTCAGCGCGGCAAACAGGGCGCACAGGATCAGCATACGGGTATGGTTCCTCATTTTCATCCCTCCATTGTAAACCTTTTTTATATTTTAGTTTACATTTTGTCAATTGTAAACTGTCACTTCCGATAAGTTGACAGGACCCAGTTTCTCTGATACGATACAAAAAAACGAAAGGAGGCGGCGCTGTGCTGCGGGATCAGGTGCTGGCGCTGCTGAAGGCGGGGGATGCTCCCTGCTCCGGCGAGGGAATGAGCCGAACGCTGGGGGTAAGCCGGGCGGCGGTGTGGAAGGCCGTGGAGGCGCTGCGGCAGGAGGGCTACGTCATTTCCTCCGCGCCCCACCGCGGCTACCGGCTGGAGGACTCTCCGGACCTGCTCTCGCCCGGGGAACTGGCCGGGGCGCTGGCCGGCCGGACCGTGGGGGCGGCGCTGCTCTGTCTGGACACGGTAGATTCCACCAACAATGAGCTCAAGCGCCGCGCCGATACCGCCCCCGACGGCCTGGCGGTGCTGGCCCAGGAACAGACCGGGGGCCGGGGGCGGCTGGGCCGCTCGTTCGTCTCTCCCGCCGGAAAGGGGCTCTACCTCTCCGTGCTGCTGCGGCCCCAATGCGTGCTGGCCGACGCGGGGATGCTCACGGCCTGGACGGCGGTGGCGGTCTGCCGGGCGCTGGAACGCTGCTGCGGCGTCCGCGCCGGGATCAAGTGGCCCAACGACATCGTGCTGGAGGACAGAAAGCTCTGCGGCATCCTCACGGAACTGGAGCTGGAGGCAGAGACCGCCGCCCTGCGGCATGTGATCGTGGGCGTGGGGATCAACGTGAGCCAGGACGCGGCCGACTTCGGCCCGGAGGTGGCCCCGGTCGCCATCTCCCTGGCCCAGGCCCTGGGGCAGGCCCCCCGCCGCTCCCAACTGGCGGCAGAGGTGCTCTCCGCCCTGGATGACCTGTACCGGGCCTTTCCGGCGCAAAAGGCGGACTATCTGGCGCGCTACCGCGCGCTGTGCGTGACGGCGGGGCGAGCGGTCCGGGTACTGCGTCCCGGCCAGGTCCGCACGGGGACCGCCGAAGCGGTGAACGAGGATTTTGCGCTGCTGGTCCGCTGGGACAACGGGGAGCAAGAGGCGCTTTCCTCCGGCGAGGTCTCCGTCCGGGGCCTTTTGGGCTATGGATAGGGCCGGAAGGACTTGAGGCATCACCGCACAATTCCCCACGCACGTCTTGGCGGCCAATCTGCCCCACAAATGCGTTGCAAAACCTTGCAATACAAAAAGTATTCCTGCGGTTCCGCGCCTTTTTGCGGCACAAATTTTCGCGCCGATCCGCACGTGTTGAATGATGCGGTAATGCCTTGACATTTTTGATCCGTTCGCTATAATAGGACAATATATGTGTCTTGACACATATATTGTCCTATTGACTTCAGATCGGAAATGAGGGATTGCCATGGGAACCTGGAAGTCTTTTCTGCAGCGAAAAAATGTGGTCGTCTCCGCCAGGCGGTACGGCGTGGATGCTCTGGGGGCGATGGCGCAGGGCCTGTTTGCGTCCCTGCTCATCGGCACCATTTTGGATACCCTGGGCGGCCAGCTGGGGGCCGCCTGGCTGGTGGAGATCGGCGCGTTTGCCAAGGCGGTGTCCGGTCCGGCCATGGCCATCTCCATCGGCTTTGCCCTTCAGGCCCCGCCGCTGGTGCTCTTTTCGCTGGCGGCGGTAGGCTGGGCGGCCAATGCGCTTGGGGGCGCCGGTGGGCCGCTGGCCGTGCTGGCGGTGAGCGTAACGGCCTGCGAGCTGGGAAAGCTGGTCTCCAAGGAGACGCCGGTGGACATCCTCGTCACCCCCCTGGTCACCATCCTCTCAGGCGCGGGTCTTTCCATGCTCATCGCCGCCCCCATCGGCGCGCTCGCCCTTGCCCTGGGGCAGCTCATCATGTGGGCCACCGAGCTGCAGCCGTTCCTGATGGGGATCGTCGTATCGGTGCTGGTGGGCATTTTTCTTACCCTGCCCATCTCCTCCGCCGCCATCTGCCACGCCCTGAGCCTCACTGGCCTGGCGGGGGGCGCCGCCGTGGCGGGGTGCTGCGCCCAGATGGTGGGCTTTGCGGTCCTCTCCTTTCGGGAAAACCGCTGGGGCGGCCTGGTGAGTCAGGGACTGGGCACCTCCATGCTCCAGATGGGCAATATCGTCCGCAATCCCCGCATCTGGCTGCCCGCCATTCTGACCTCCGCCGTGACCGGCCCCATCGCCACCTGCCTTTTCCATCTGGAGATGAACGGCCCCGCCATTTCCTCGGGCATGGGGACCTGCGGTCTGGTAGGCCAGATCGGCGTCTACTCCGGCTGGGTGGCCGGCGGGCGGGCGATCACCCTGCTTGACTGGGCGGGACTGCTCCTGATCAGCGTTCTTCTGCCCGCCGTGGTCTGCTGGGGCTTCGGCCTGTTGTTCCGAAAGATCGGCTGGATCCGCGAGGGGGACCTGACGCTGAACTGACTGCGGTCCCTTTGGAACCCCCGGCCGTTTCTCCATTTCAGTTGCAAAGCGCCTGCGCCGGTGGACCTTAGGTCCACCGGCGCAGGCGTTTCAATCAATCGTTCCAAAATCCCGGAAGGGGAAGAACACCAGCTCCGCCTTGCCCAGCACATAGCGCTCGTCCACCGTGCCAAGGGTCACGTCCCGGCTGTCGTTGGAGCCGTTGCGGTTGTCCCCCATGACAAAGAGGGAACCCTCCGGTACCGTAACGCAGGCGCTGTTTTCATACCAGGGCTCCCGCATGGCCTCCTTGAGGTAGGGCTCGTCCAGCGCCTGTCCATCCACATAGACCGCCCCGGCGTCATAGTCGATCTCCACCGTCTGCCCGCCGACAGCCACTACCCGCTTGACGATGGGTCCGTCGGCGGCGTCAAATTTCTTGGTAAGCACGATCACATCCCCGGCCTCCGGCGCATAGCCGATGCTGCGCACCAGCATCAGATCCCCGTGCCGGAGGGTCGGCTCCATGGAGTGGCCGTCCACCGGGGTAATGCGCCCCAGAAAGGTAAACACCAGCACGATGGCCACCAGCGCCCAGATCAGCACCTGGAGCCACTCGTAGCCCTCCTGTGCAACGCTGCCCTGCTTTTGTTCTGCCGCCATGGCGGTCCTCCTTTGCTGTTCGGAAAAACAGGCGCCCCGGTGCTTACCAGGGCGCCTGCTGCGGTTTTGGGCGGTTCTGCGCCGCCGCCCGGTCCCGGGCGCCGCGCGCTTCCGGATCACGCTCCGGCCGCAAACAGGCGGCGTTTCGCGCCCCCTCGGCGTGCGCTCATCCGCTCCGGTCTTATCTGCCCTGTTCACAGCCTGCGTGCTTCTTATTTCGCGTACTCGATGACCTTGGTCTCCCGGATCATGTTGACCTTGATCTGTCCGGGATACTCCAGTTCTTCCTCAATTTTTTTGGCAATGTCCCGGGCCAGGAGCACCATCTGATCCTCGCTGACCTTGTCGGGGGCCACCATGATGCGGACCTCACGGCCGGCCTGGATGGCGAAGGACTTCTCCACGCCGGGGAAGGAGGAGGTGACCTCCTCCAGCTTCTCCAGGCGCTTGATATAGTTTTCCAGGTTCTCTCTCCGTGCGCCGGGGCGGGCGGCGGAGATCGCGTCGGCCGCCTGGACCAGGCAGGCCACGATGGTGCGGGGCTCCACATCGTTGTGGTGGGCCTCGATGGCATGGACGATGTCCTCGTTCTCCCGGTACTTCCGGGCCAGCTCCACGCCGATCTGCACGTGGGAGCCTTCCACCTCATGGTCGATGGACTTGCCCAGGTCGTGGAGCAGGCCCGCCCGCTTGGCGGCGGTCACGTCGGCCCCGATCTCGGCGGCCAGCAGGCCGGCCAGATGGGAGACCTCGATGGAGTGGTTGAGCACATTCTGGCCGTAGCTGGTGCGGTAGCGCTGGCGTCCCAGCAGCTTCACGAGCTCCGGGTGCAGGCCGTGGACGTTGGTCTCAAACACGGCGCGCTCGCCCTCGGCCTTGATGGTGGCGTCCACCTCCCGCTTTGCCTTCTCCACCATCTCCTCGATGCGGGCGGGATGGATGCGTCCGTCCTGGATCAGCTTCTCCAGGGCGATGCGGGCGATCTCCCGGCGGACCGGGTCGAAGCAGGAGACGGTAATGGCCTCCGGCGTGTCGTCAATGATCAGGTCCACGCCGGTCATGGTCTCCAGCGTGCGGATGTTGCGGCCCTCGCGGCCGATGATGCGGCCCTTCATCTCGTCATTGGGCAGGGGTACCACAGAGACGGTGGCTTCCGCCACGTGATCGGCGGCGCAGCGCTGGATGGCGAGGGACAGGATCTCCCGGGCCTTGGTGTCGGCCTCTTCTTTGAACTGGGCCTCGATCTCCCGCACCTTCATGGCGGACTCGTGCGTCACGTCGTCGGCCAGCTGGCGGATCAGGTAGTTCTTGGCCTCCTCGGCGGTAAAGCCGGAGATGCGCTCCAGCACCTCCATCTGCGTCTTCTTGAGGGTGGCGACCTCTTCCCGGGCGGTCTCCAGCTCGGCCAGCTTGTTTTGCAGGGTCTCTTCCTTTTTTTCGATGTTGTCGGTCTTGCGGTCCAGGGTCTCTTCCTTCTGCTGGAGCCTGCGCTCCTGCTTCTGCAGGTCGGCCCGGCGTTCCTTGACCTCCCGCTCGTACTCGTTGCGGGCCTGCAGGATCTCCTCCTTGGCCTCTACCAGCGCCTCCCGCTTCTTGCTCTCGGCGCTCTTGATGGATTCGTTGATGATGCGCTTGGCCTCTTCCTCCGCGCTGGAGATCTCTTTTTCTGCGACCTTCTTACGGTATTGGACGCCAACCACAAAAAACAGGACAGCCGCGACCACGAAGCAAATCACGCCCGTCAGGATATACGGCAGCATGAGTTGGGAATACACCTCCGTTTTCAGATTTTCTTTTATCGTAGGATCGTAATCAAATGATGCACGCGGATCGGAACGGCTCGTCCATCCGCACAAAATTTGAAGCGCTTACCCCTCGCGCTTCAAAATATTACACCAAATCTATTTTAAGTCGCCGATGCTTTCCTGTCAAGAAGATTCGCGTACGGAAGAATACAAAAGGTGTAAGAGTACAATACATATTGGACAGTCGAATAAAAAGGATGAAGGAAATGGCCTCATCGGATAAAGTTGAAGTTGCGGACAACAACGTAACGAGAGGGGGCCATATCCTTCATGAGCAAGCGTATAGCACAAGACATGGCGTATCGGCAATCCCTGATGAAATACGCGGAGAACTACGGGGTCAGCCGCGCCAGCAGGAAGTACAACAAGAGCCGGTCGTACATCTGCTTCTGGAAGAGCCGCTGGGATGGAACAGCAGTCTCTTTAGCCTGCCGATCCCAGCGGCCCCATAGTCATCCAAACCAACACACCCAGGCAGAACTGAAGCTGATCCGGGATATGCGCCGCCGTAATCCCGAACTGGGCATGGTGGAACTGTGGCACCGTCTGCGGCTCAGAGGCTACACCCGCTGTCCAGAGAGCCTGTTCCGGGTCATGCGCAAGCTGGGGCAGGCCGAGAAGAAACCAGTCTACAAGCCAAAGCCCTATGAGCAGATAACGTATCCAGGGCAACGGGTACCGGTA
>NZ_JALFGV010000142.1:0-15529 GCF_022777125.1 Lawsonibacter sp. | reverse complement strand
CGCGCCGCAAAAGCGGCGCGCCACCTCCATCTACATCTACACCGGATAGGTATGGGTACAGATCTCCCGGATCTTGGCCTGGAGGGCCTTCAAGTCCTCAAAGCTTTCCGGGCGCTTGCGGGGGTCCCGCAGCAGGGCGGAGGGGTGGTAGAGCGCGGTCATCTGCACCCCCGCCTTTTCAAACCACTGCCCATGCTCCCGCGTGATCTTGAAATCCTCCCGGATCAGTTTGATGGCCGCGATACGCCCCAGGCAGACAATGATCTTGGGCTTGATCAGGGCCACCTGGTTGCGCAGGTAGCCGATGCAGGCCTCCTGCTCCAGATTCAAAGGATCCCGGTTCTCCGGCGGCCGGCACTTGACCATATTGCCGATGAAGACCCGCTCCCGGTTCAGATCGATCATGGCCAGCATGTCGTCCAGCAGCTTGCCCGCCCGGCCCACGAAGGGCCGGCCTGTCCGGTCCTCCTGCTCGCCGGGTCCTTCCCCGATGAGCATAACTTCCGCGTCCCGGGCCCCTTCGCCAAACACCACATGATGCCGCGTTTCCGCCAGCGGACATTTGCGGCAGCTCATACACGCCTCATACAGCGCGTCCCAATCCATCATATCCTTCGCCTCCGTGCTGATTCCCGCGGCCGGTTGCGCCGCTTTTTGACATTGTACCATAAGCTCCCGCGGGATGCAAAGTTTTGATTCTGTCAATATTCACAATTGATTTTTTTGCAGTGGGCGCATATACTACTTTCATCAAAGGCAATGACGAAGACCGTCCCCCGTGAGCGCCGCCAGAGAATCCGGGTCACCGACTGAGAGCCCGGTCCGGCAGGATGGGGAGGCGCAACGCTTCCAAGCCGGCACAGCGAGTCCTGTTGCAAGGAGGTAGCTGCGCACGTGGCCCGCGTTAAGGGAGTCTGAGTGGCCGTGTCAAGGGCGATGCGGCAAACCTACGGGTGGTACCGCGGAGTTTTTCCGTCCCGAAGCTGCAATGCAGCTTCGGGACGTTTTATTTTCATTTTTGATTCAAACAGGAAAGGTGTGAACAGCATGGAATTCATGGCAGGAACCAGACGCAGTGAAACCACGATCGCAGAACGGATAGGGGTCGGCCGGAATAACCAGGCCGTCACCCTCAACGGTATGGTCCACTCCCTGCGGAGCATGGGCGCGCTGACCTTCCTCACCCTGCGCACCCGCCAGGGCGTGGTGCAGTGCGTCTGTCCCCGGGAGGCGGGCCTGGACGGCGTCACCGACGAGTGCGCCGTGCGGGTCTCCGGCACCGTCCGGGAAGAGCCCCGGGCGCCTGGCGGGTTCGAGCTGTCCGGCGCGCAGGTGGAAGTGCTCTCCCGCCCGGCGGCCCCCCTGCCGGTGCCCATCTCCAAGCGCAGGCTGGCGCTGAACCTGGACACCGAGCTGGGCCTGCGCCCGGTGGTGCTGCGCTCTTTGCGGGCGCGCTCCGTCTTCCGGATCCAGGACGCCGTCGGCCGCGCCTTCCGGGAATACATGCACCGGGAGGGCTTTACCGAGATCCACACCCCAAAGATCGTCCACGCCGGGGCGGAGGGCGGTTCCAACATCTTCCGGCTGGACTATTTCGGCAAAAAGGCCTTCCTGGCCCAGTCCCCCCAGTTCTACAAGCAGACCATGGTGGGCGCGTTCGAGCGGGTGTTCGAGGTGGCCCCCGTCTTCCGGGCGGAGAAGCACGCCACCCCCCGGCACCTGAACGAGTACACCTCCCTGGACTTCGAAATGGGCTTTATCGACGGCTTTACCGACGTAATGGAGATGGAGACCGGGTTTTTGCAGCATATGGTCCGCCTGCTCGCGGCGGAGTACGCCGAGGATCTGGCCCGGCTGGGGGCGGAGCTGCCCCTGGTGGAGCGCATTCCCGCCGTCCGCTTCGACGAGGCCAAGCGTCTGGCCGCCGAGGCCTACGGCTACCGGATCCGCGACCCCTACGATCTGGAGCCGGAGGAGGAGCTCCACATCAGCCAATACGCCAAGGAGCAGTGGGGCTCCGACTTCGTGTTCGTCACGCACTATCCCAGCAAAAAGCGTCCCTTCTACGCCATGGACGATCCCGCCGACCCCCGGTACACCCTCTCCTTCGACCTTCTGTTCCGTGGGATGGAGGTCACCACCGGCGGCCAGCGCATCCACGACTACGACCAGCAGGTCCGAAAAATGCTGGACCGGGGCATGCATCCCGAGGAGTTTGCCAGCTACCTGATGATCCACAGGCACGGCATGCCCCCCCACGGCGGGTTGGGCATCGGCCTGGAGCGGCTGACCATGAAGCTGTGCGGCCTGGACAACGTGAGAAGGGCCTGTCTGTTCCCCCGGGATCTGAACCGGCTGGAACCGTAAAGGAGGAGGTACGATATGAAAATTACCGAGGAAATGGTGGATTATGTCTCCGTCCTCTCCCGGCTCAAGCTTCCGGCGGAGGAAAAGGCCCGGATGACCGGAGAGCTGGAGCGCATCCTGGACTACATGGACGTGCTGAACGCCCTGGATACCGCGGAGGTGGAGCCCATGAGCCATGTGTTCCCGCTGAAAAACGTCCTGCGGCCGGACACCGTGGAGCCGTCCTTTGCCCGACCCACTCTGCTCCAGAACGCCCCTGTCCCCGATGAAGAGGCGTTTCTGGTGCCCAAGACCGTGGAATAAGGGGGGCAGGCAATATGGATTACCGTACGCTGACCGCCCTGGAGCTGGGCGCACTGCTGCGGGAGGGGAGCCTCTCCGCCGCCGGGGCGGCAAAGGCCGGTCTGGACCGTCTGGCGCAGGCGCAAGGCCGCTCCAACGCCTTTATCACCGTCACCAAGGAGGACGCCATGCTCCGCGCCGACCAGGTGCAGCGCCTGCTGGACGCCCGCCGCGCCCCATCGCCGCTGGCGGGGGTGCCCATGGCCTTTAAGGACAACATCTGCACCCGCGGGGTGAAGACCTCCTGCGCCTCCAAGATTCTGGGCGGCTTTACGCCCCCCTACGACGCCACTGTGGCAGAGCGTCTGGACGCGGCGGGCTGCATTTCCCTGGGCAAGCTGAACATGGACGAGTTCGCCATGGGTTCCACCACTGAGACCTCCTTCTACGGTCCGGTCCAAAACCCCTGGGACCCCTCCCGGGTACCCGGCGGTTCTTCCGGCGGGGCGGCCGCCGCCGTGGCCGAGGGCAGCGTGTGGTACGCCATCGGCTCGGATACCGGCGGAAGCATCCGCCAGCCCGCCGCCTACTGCGGCGTCACCGGCATGAAGCCCACCTACGGCACCGTCTCCCGCTACGGCCTGATCGCCTATGCCTCCTCTCTGGACCAGATGGGTCCCATCGCCCGCTCCGCCGCCGACTGCGCGGCGGTACTGGACGTCATCCAGGGCCGCGACCCGCGGGACGGTACCAGTCTGGACGCCCCGGCGGGCGGCCTGCTCTCCGGTCTCACCGGAGACGTGCGGGGCAAGCGGATCGGCCTGCCCGCCGACTGCTTCGGGGACGGCCTGGACGGGGAGGTCCGCGCCGCCGTGCTCGCCGCGGCCGACGTTCTGAAACAGCGCGGCGCCGTCGTGGAGGAGTTCTCCCTTCCCGTCATGCAGTACGTGGTGCCCACCTACTATATCATTGCCGCCGCCGAGGCCAGCTCCAACCTGTCCCGGTTCGACGGGGTGAAATACGGCTGGCGCGCCCAGGGCTACGAGGACCTGACCGATCTGTACAGCAAGACCCGCACCGAGGGCTTCGGCGCGGAGGTCAAGCGGCGGATCCTGCTGGGCACCTTCGTGCTCTCCACCGGCTACTACGACGCCTACTACAAAAAGGCCCTTCAGGTCAAAGCGCTGATCAAGCGCGCCTTCGACGAGGCCTTCCGGCGCTACGACCTGCTGCTCACCCCGGTCGCCCCCACGACCGCGCCCAAGCTGGGCGAGAGCCTGAACGACCCGCTGCAGATGTACCTGAGCGACATCTATACCGTCTCGGTGAACCTGGCGGGCCTGCCGGGTATTTCGGTACCCTGCGGCTTCGCATCCGACGGCATGCCCATCGGCGCTCAGCTCATCGGTCCCGCCCTGGGGGACGCCGCGGTGCTGGACGCCGCCCATGCCTTCCAGCTGGAGACCGATCACCACAAGCGCACGCCGCCCCTGCCCGGCCAGGCGGCGCAGAAGGGAGGCGATGCGCAGTGACCTGGGAAACCGTGATCGGCCTGGAGACCCATGTGGAACTGGCCACCGCCACGAAGATCTTCTGCGGCTGCACCACTGAATTCGGCGGCGATCCCAACACCCACTGCTGCCCGGTGTGCACCGGCATGCCCGGCACGCTGCCCGTGCTGAACGAGGCGGTGCTGGAATTCGCCGTCAAGGCCGGACTGGCCCTGAACTGCGCCGTCACCCGCTGCTGCAGGTTCGACCGGAAAAACTACTTCTACCCCGACCTGCCAAAGGCCTATCAAATCTCCCAGCTCTACCTGCCCATCTGCCATGACGGCGCTGTCGACATCCGCACCGCCGCCGGCGCCAAGACCATCCGCATCCACGAGCTGCATATGGAGGAGGATGCGGGCAAGCTGGTCCACGATCCCTGGATCGACCAGACCCGCGCCGACTACAACCGCTGCGGGGTCCCTTTGATCGAGATCGTCACCGAACCGGACTTCCGCAGCGCCGACGAAGTCGTGGCCTATCTGGAAAAGCTGCGCTCCACGCTCCAGTATCTGGGCGTATCCGACTGCAAAATGCAGGAGGGTTCCCTGCGCTGCGACGTGAACCTGTCGGTGCGGCCCGCAGGCGCACCCGCGCTCGGCACCCGCACCGAGATGAAAAACCTCAACTCCTTCAAGGCCATCGCCCGCTCCATCCAGTACGAGGCCCGGCGGCAGATCGAGCGTTTGGAGGACGGCAAGCGCGTGGTCCAGGAGACCCGCCGCTGGGATGAGAACAAGGACGCCACCTTTGCCATGCGTTCGAAGGAGAACGCCCAGGATTACCGCTACTTCCCCGAGCCGGACATCCCCCCTCTGGAGCTCAGCGAGGCCTACCTTGACCGCCTGAAGGCCCAGCAGCCCGAGATGGCGGAAGCCAGGATGGCCCGTTATCAGGCCGACTACGGTCTGCCTGCCTACGATACCCAGATGATCACCGCCCAGAAGGCCCTGGCCGACTTCTTTGAGCGCGCCGTGGCTCTGGGCGCCCCCGCCAAGCAGGTCTCCAACTGGATCATGGGCGAGGTCATGGGACAGCTCTCCGCCCGGGGGCTGGAGGCCCGGGACATGGTCTTCTCCCCCGCCGCTCTGGCCCGGCTCATCGCCCTGGTGCAGGAGGGCAAGCTCAACCGCAACACGGCCGTGAAGGTCTTCGAGGCGGTGTTTGAGCACGACGAAGACGTGGACGCATACGTGCAGAAACACGGCCTGGAGCAGGTATCCGACGCGGGTCTGGTGGGATGCGTGGCGGAGGAAGTCTTTGCCGCCAACCCAAAGAGCATCGAGGACTACAAGGCCGGCAAGGAAAAAGCCTTCGGCTTCCTGGTGGGACAGGTCATGCGGCAGTTAAAGGGGCAGGCTGATCCGGCGGTAGTCCGCCGTGTGCTTCGGATGAAGCTGGAACAGAACTAGAGACGAAGCGAGGCGCAGGCATTTTGCCTGCGCCTCGCTTTTGTTGCGTTTACGGTTTCCAGGAGCCTAAACTCTGGCCATCGCGGGCCAGCAGCTCCAGTCCCTCCAGCTCGACTTGCCCCTCCAGCAGGAAGTGAAAGGTCCGGCCGGGATAGACTGTCTGGGTCAGGACCTGCCCGCCGTCATAGCTCAGGCGGACCGTGAGGTCGCCCCGGAGCTCCCGCCCCACGGACCCAAAGACCACCGTGCAGCCGGGAGGGCCCAACACGGCGGCGGCGACTCCCTCTCCCGCCGGAGCAGGGCACTGGTTGGCGACCAGCTCGTGCCAGCGGCCGTCCGCCACGCTGCGAACCAGGCCGCTGGCGCGGAGGACGGCGCTCCCCCTGTCCCAAGCGAGGACCACATAGCTGGAACCGGCGGGGAATATTTCATCCGGGCTCCAATCAGGGAAGTCCCGCTCGAAGTCCGCCTTGGGGCCGCCGGAGAGGGGGCCGAATCCCGCGTTAGCTACGCGGCTCTGGCCCGCCTCGCCGAGCATAAAGGCCGCCAGCCGCCGGGCGGGGGAGTCCTCCGGCTCGTCGGAGCGGAGCACCACATAGTTGTAGCCCGCCAGGGGGTAGCTGCCGTCGGCGATCGTGGAGTCGCTGGGCATCACCCCGTCCACAGACAGCAGCTTGAGCTCCCCTCCCCCCGCATCGTCCAGAAGCCAGGAGCTGTTCACGTAATAATAAAAGACGCTGTAGCCGATGGCGTATGCGGCAGGATCGGTACGCAGGGCCTGGGCCACGTCTGTGAGGGCGGAGGACATGGCGTAAGAGGTGAGGACGTTATGCACGTTCGGGCTGAGGGAGAGCTTGCCTCCCTCCAGGAAGTACTGTTCCATCAGGGCGTGGGAGCCGCTGTCCGCGTTGCGGCGGTAGGGCAGCAGCTGGGCGTTCGGCCCGCCTACCTGATTCCAGTTCGTATATTTCCCATAGACATATAAATCCTGTATTTGCCGCTGGGTCAGCCCAAGGACAGGGTTCTCCGCATTGGTAAAGAACACCATGGCATCGTAAGCAATGGGAATGCACTCCAACTGTACCCCTGCCTCCGCCGCTTGGGCCTTGAGCGCTTCCGAGGGGAGGGTGGCCGCGAAGAGAACGTCCGCCGCGCCGTCAATCAACCGTTGGTAAGACTCATGGCTTTTGGAATGGCTCTCCGGGTACTGTGGGTGGTTTTCGAAGTTGGAGAAAAAAGCTCCATACACCGCCTTGGTGTATGGGTAGGTGGAGGTGGAGCCGTCGATGACGGGCATGGCCCGGTCAAATCCCCATTCGATGGCCTCCGGAAGCGGATACCAGGGCAGACGCCGCAGGGCGCTGTAGAGGAATTCGATGATCTCACCCCGGGTAGCGCCCCTGCCCGGCTCGGCCAGGCGCTCCTGGAGCGGGAACCCCTCGCTGTCCCGCCCGCCGGTGTCCCGGAAGGTAACGATGCCCAGATCCCCCCTGTCAAATGCCAGGTAGGCCTCCCGTGCCCAGTCCGGAAGGTCCTCCCCATCGGCCAGCACCAGCTTCTCGTCTCCCTGCGGCGCCTCCAGCCAGCCAACGGCACGCATGGCCCGGTAAAGCATGACGGTAAATTCCCCGCGGGTCACCGGGCGCTCCGGGTGGAACAACGCGTCCGGCGCAGCCAGCCCGCAGGCCCGGGCGGCGGCAGCCACCGGAACGTACCACGCGCCGGGCGCTACGTCATCGTAGCCGGTGCTTTTCCCGTTGGCGTCGTACCACTCCGCCCAGATTTCCCCCTCCTCCGGGATCCCCAGCAGGCGGACGATCAGCGCAAACGCTTCCGCCCGGGTAATCACCGCGCCGGCGTTCAGGTTCCCCGAACCGTCGCCCCGGAGGACGCCGCGGAGATTCAGCTCATCGGTGCCAATCGGAGCGTCGTAGTATTCCACACCTTCCCATACCGTGATATGGTCGGCAAACCGCACAGGCTCGCCCAGACCGGCTTCCAGCGTCCGGCCCGCCTGGGCGGCCGGGACGGTGGCAAAGAGATATCCCCGGTAATAATTGCTGCACAGGGCTACCGGCTCCCCGGTGTCGGCATAGCGCACACACAGCTTCCGGGTCTGCGCCCAGGGCAGCTGTTCCCCCTCCGGGCAGGGCACGCGGATGGTCACATAATCCCCATCCCCCTCGCTCCGCGTCCAAAGGGCTTGCTCCGGCTCTGCCGCCCGGGCCGCCGCTGCGCATACCAGGACCAGGCACAATACCGCCGCCAACAGCCGTTTCATTCCGCATCGCTCCTTTCCGTCTTGTCCTGCTCTCAGCATAGCCGTCCCGCTCTTCCGGTGCAAGTTACAATGCGGTAACAAGAACCGAGCGCGATCTGCTCCCGCCGGCCGCGTCACGCTTCCTTACAACCTTTTTACAGGATCGGTGCGATTTGCAGAGTGACAGCAGGCTGTCACTCTCAGGCTGTCGAGAAACCCGGTTTATGCGTCAAGTATAAGCCGGGTTCCTCGACAGTCTGACGGCCCCGGAAGCATTGCTTCCGGGGCCGTTTTCTTGTTCAGCACTCCTCCGGCCAGGGCAGGTCCACAAAGGTGGGCGCATGTCCCACGGCGGGGAGGAAACGCTCCAGCAGGTCCTGCCGCTGCACCTTCAGGGTAGAAGTGGAGAAACAGGGGTGGCCGCTGATGTATGCGTCGTGCAGCAGCTCCCGGTCGATCAGCAAACGGACTCTCTGCTCCGGGTCATAGATCAGCCCGAACACGCTGGCAGAGCCGGGGACGGCCCCTAAAAGGGCCTGCATCTGCTCCCCGGTGGCGAAAGAGAGGCGGGAACAGCCCAGCTGCTTGGTCAAATCGCGGGTCTTAAACGGCTTGCGCCCCGGCATCATCAGCAGATAGAAATCGGTCTGCTGGCGGTTGGTAAGCAGCAGGTTCTTGCAGATCGACACGTCCAGCACCGCTTCCACCGCCTCGCAGGCTTCCATGGTATCGGCATGGTCGTGGTCACAGCGCAGATAGGAGATGCCCAGGGCATCCAATTTGGCGTATACCGCCATCTCCCGGCTGTCCCGTGCCTCGGCAGGCGCGCCGGAATAGACCGTAGGGTCCACGTACATCCCTTCCGCCTCCCTATACCCCCGCCAGGGCCTGTTCCACGTCATCCAAAATATCCCGTACATCTTCGATGCCGACGCTCAGGCGCACCAGGTCGGGGGATACCCCGGCCGCCGCCAGCTCCGCGTCGGTCATCTGCCGGTGGGTAGTGGACGCCGGATGGAGCACGCAGGTCTTCGCATCGGCCACATGGGTGGCGATGGAGGCCAGCTTCAGAGCGGCCATGAAACGCGAGGCCGCGGAACGTCCGCCCTCCACCCCGAAGGAAACCACGCCGCAGGTCCCGTGGGGCATATATTTCTGGGCCAGCGCATAATAGCGGTCCCCCGGCAGGCCGGGATAGCTGACCCAGGCCACCTTGGGATGGTGCTTCAAACACTCGGCCACAGCCAGAGCGTTTTCACAGTGCTTTGCCATGCGCAGGGGCAGCGTCTCCAGCCCGATGTTCAGGTAGTAGCAGTTCTGGGGCGACGGGATCGCGCCCAGATCCCGCATGAGCTGGACGGTGGCCTTTGTGATGTAAGCCCCGGCTAGGCCGAAGCGCTGGGTATACGTGATCCCGTGGTAGCTTTCGTCCGGGGTGCACAGGCCGGGGAACCGGTCGGGGTATTTCGTCCAGTCGAAGGCCCCGCTGTCCACGATGGCGCCGCCCACGGCATTGGCGTGTCCGTCCATGTACTTGGTGGTAGAGTGGGTGACGATGTCCGCGCCCCATGCAAAGGGACGGCAGTTCACTGGTGTGGCAAAGGTGTTGTCCACAATGAGGGGCACCCCGTGGGCGTGGGCGGCTTTGGCAAACTTTTCGATGTCCAGCACCGTCAGGGCAGGATTGGCGATAGTCTCCCCGAAGACGGCGCGGGTCTCCGGCCGGAAGGCGGCGTTCAGCTCCTCCTCGGTGCAGTCCGGGTCCACAAAGGTGAAATCGATCCCCATGCGCTTCATGGTGACGGCGAACAGATTATAGGTCCCGCCGTAAATCGAAGCGGAACAGACCACGTGCTCTCCACAGGAGACGATGTTGAATACGGCATAAAAGGAGGCCGCCTGACCGGACGCGGTGAGCATGGCCGCCGTGCCGCCCTCCAGCGCGCAGATCTTGGCGGCCACATGGTCGTTGGTCGGGTTCTGAAGGCGGGTGTAGAAATACCCGTTCGCCTCCAGGTCGAACAGGGCGCCCATCTGCTCTCCGGTGGCGTACCGGAAGGTGGTGGACTGGATGATGGGGATGTTGCGGGGCTCCCCATTGCCGGGGGTATATCCGGCGTGGATGCAGGCTGTGCGGATGCGCGGATCGCTCATGGTCAGGTCTTCCTTTCGTGTTTGCTTTCCCTATCCTACACGTCCGGCCCGGGCTTGTCAATCCCGTTCCAGACTGGTATCCGGTACGATGGGCTGCTCCAGCGGCACGCCGCCCAGCGCGTCCAGCGCTTCCCCCTCCGCCAGCAGGCGCACCGCGTCGATCTGCTCCAGTCCTCCCAGCGTGTTGACCAGCGCGTAGACCATCCGGCGGACCGCCTCCGGGTCGGCGGGCGCGTTCGCTGCAAAGCCTGCGGACAGGTTCACGGTGCATACTCCGTCGGTCACCGTCAGCTCATGCACCTGCGCCCCTTCGGGCAGGCAGGCCTCCAGCGCCTCCGACGACGGCCCCTCCAGCCACGCGGAAAGCACCGCCTGGGGCAGGGTGGCATCCTCCGTCTTGCGCACCTGACGGGACTCCGTCCCCAGTCCGCTCCCGTCCGCCTTGGGGTACCAAAGCTCCGCCTGGATATAGACCGGCTCCTCCTCCGCCCCGGACAGGAGCACGTCCTCCCCGCGGAGCAGCTGGCTCTGGCGGTAGGGGATCTCATGGCCTTCCACGGTTACATATACCGCCTCCACCCCCTCCAGCTGGCAGAACGTCAGGGCGATGCAGCAGTCGGCCAGGGTCAGGTTCACGCCCGACAGGCCGTTATACTGCTCCGACAGATCCAGATGCAGGCGTCCCTCTTCCAGCGTCCAGTCCAGCAGGCGCACCCCCGCCGGAAACGGCGAGGACAAGCCGGCCTGCTCCGGCTGGGACAGCAGGGCCTGCAGCAGCGCGGGCACCGGCGGCGCATCCTCCGGCAGCGTATAGGCGGCGCTGTCCACTGCTGCCGGTGCGTCCTCATCCCCCATGGCGGAGTAATACACCTGGTACGTCCCTTCGGGTGCGGGGGATTCGCCGGAAGAAGCCGGAGCGCACCCCGGCAGCGCCAGCAGCAGCGCGCCTGCCAGCGCCAAAAGCCTTCTTTGGTTCACGGCTGCTCCCCTCCCTTCTCCCGGCAGCGGGGAAAGGTCACCGCAAAGCAGGTGCCTGCCGGCTCCCTCCGGCGCACGGTAACCGTCCCCCGGTGCTGGCGGGCGGTATCCCGAACGATGGACAGGCCCAGCCCGGTCCCGCCCGCGGCCCGGGAGCGGGCCTTGTCCACCCGGTAAAAGCGATCGAAGATCTTGGGCAGGTCCTCCTCCGGGATGCCCACGCCGGTATCCTCCACGCACAGGACGACGGCGTCCCCCTGCCCCTGCAGGGTCACGCGGACCATTCCGCCCGGCAGGTTATACTTGACGGCGTTCTCCATCAGGTTGAAGGCGATCTGGTACAGATCGTCCTGCGTCGCCCACACCCATGCCCCCTCCTCCAGGTCGCAGACCAGGGAGACCTCCACCGCCCGGGCCAGGGGAGCGAGCATGTGCTCCACCTTTTCCACCACCCGTTTTACGTCCACCGCCGTCCGCTCCACCGGCGGCGCGGTATCCAGACGGGTGAGGGTAAGCAGCTTTTCCGTGATGCGGGTGAGGCGCTCGGCCTCCTCCCCGATGTCCCCCAAAAACTCCCGTGCGGTCGCGTCATCCATGTGCTCGGCCTGAAGGATGGAGTCGGTGAGCAGGCGGATGGAGGCCAGGGGCGTCTTCAGCTCGTGGGAGGCGTCGGAGACGAAGCGGCGGCGGACCTCCTCGGTGGTCTGGAGACGGCCGGTGAGCTCGTTGAACTCCTCGGCCAGCTGGGTCATCTCATCCCCGCCCTTCAAGTCTACCCGATGGCTGTACTCGCCCTGGCGCACGATGCGGATGGCCCGCAGCAGAGCGGCGATCCGCCGGGTGAGGGCCTTGGAGAAAAACACGCTCATGATCAGGGTCACCACGCAGATGACCGCCGACATGGAGCGCAGATTGCTCTGGATCCCCAGCAGCAGCGCCCCCTGCTCGGTATCGTATTCGTAGAAATAGACCGCCCCCAGCGTCATGGAGCGGTAAGTGACGGGGACCGCCGCCCGGCTGCGGAAGGCGCCCTCCCGGTACTCCGAGCGGAACACGTCGTTGCCCTGCAGCGCCGCGGCCACCTCCCAGAACAGGGCATACCGGCCCAGGGTGTCCTCCTGATAGGCCCCCTCATACCAGTCGCAGAGCACCTCGCCCGCCGGGTCGGTAACCACGACCCGGGTCGTGCCCGGTACCCCAAGGCGGTCGATGGTACCTTTGACGGTCTCCCGGGTCAGCTCCTCCGGTCCCATCGACAGCGCCGAGGCCAGCACCGCGGCCTGGTTCTGCAGGGAAGCCTGCTTGGACTGGTACACCAGGTCCTGCGAGACCAGGACCGGATAGGTGTTGAGCAGGATGAGCACCGCCGCGATGATCACCACATAGGTCAGGGCGAACTTGGTCTGCAGCGAGCGCCAGAAGGGCACCCTTTTCGATTGTTCGGCCATGGACGCTCACCTCCCGCCGGGCTGCAGCCCGGCGTGTTCATCCGTTTTTCAGGTAATACCCCACGCCCCACTTGGTGAGGATATACCGGGGATTGGCCGGGTCCAGCTCCAGCTTCTCCCGCAGGCGGCGCACATGTACGTCCACCGTGCGGTAATCCCCAGCATACTCATACCCCCAGACCACATTGAGCAGATTTTCCCGGGAGTACACCCGCCCCGGATTGCGCATGAGCAGCTCCATCAGGTCGAACTCCTTGGCGGTCAGATCCACGCTCTGCCCTTCTTTCCAGGCCGCCCGGGCATCGGCGTCCAGCGTGATGTGGCCGATGGTCAGCCGCCCCGCCTCCTTCTGGTGGGACATGCCCGCCCGGCGCAGCAGGGCCCGCACCCGGGCCTTCAGCTCCAGGATGTTGAAGGGCTTGGTGATATAATCGTCCGCCCCGCACTCGAAGCCGATGATCTTGTCCGCATCCTCGCTGCGGGCCGTCAACATGATCACCGGCACGTTGGAGAACTCCCGAATGCGCATACAGGCCTGCAGCCCGTCGATCTTGGGCATCATCAGGTCCAGGATGATCAGGTCGAACGCCCCGCTGCGGGCCAGCTCCACCGCCTGTTCCCCGTCGTAGCCCACCTCCACCTGATAGCCCTCGCTCTCCAGGTTGAACTTGATCCCCTTGACCAGCACCCGCTCGTCATCCACAACCAATATCTTCATGCCGTCCTCCTCTATGAAACGGTGATGTAGTCGATCAGTCCTTCCAGGATCCCTTCCCCGATGCCGCTGACCCTGGTCAGGTCCTCCGGGATCCGGAAGGGTCCATTTTGGGTGCGGTACGCGATAATATCCCGGGCCCGTTTCTCCCCGATCCCAGGCAGGGCGGTCAGCTCCTCCAGCTGTGCCGTGTTGATATTGATCTTCTCCCCCACCTCCGGCGCCTCCGGGCTGGACGCCGGCAAGGCGGGGACCAGGGGCGTTTCCTGCGCCAAAACACGCTGGGTCTCCACCCGCACCGGCTGCGCCGCGCTGCGTCCCCGCAAAAACCACCCCGCCGCAAAGGCCAGAAAGACCGCGCACAGGAGAATGGTAATCCATTCCAGACGGGAAATCTTCATAAATTGTAAAGCCTCCCCCGTTGCGTCCACCGCTGCCGTTTGCTATAATATTGCCGGTGAACGAAATCGCGCGCTACAGGTTTCGAGGTGATTCGCTCCGGTCCTTCGCCGCGGATCGAGGCGGGGCTTGGACCGCCGGCATGCGCGGATCGTCGCCGCTTTGCGGCTATTATATCATACATAACGGGAGTTTCCTATGAAAAAATTACGTGTGTTTTCCATCCTGCTTACCCTGACCCTCCTGACCGGCCTGCTCTCCCCCTATGCCGCCGCCTCCGGCAGCGGCAGCGCCATTCTGGACGGGATGCAGGTGCAGGCCAAGGCCGCGATTCTGGTGGACGCCGACTACGACGAGGTGCTCTACGAGCAGAACGCCCATGAAAAGATGTATCCCGCCAGCATCACCAAGGTCATGACCTGTCTGCTCACCCTGGAGGCGGTGGACCGGGGCGAGCTGACCCTGGAGCAGGTGGTCACCGCCAGTTCCGCCCTTCACACCGGCATCGGAGAGGGGGCCTCCACCGCCGATATTAAAGAGGGCGAACAGCTGCGGATCATTGATCTGCTCTACGCCGCCCTGATCCCCTCGGGCAATGAGGCCTGCAATGTTCTGGCGGAGGCTGTTTCCGGCAGCGTGACGGAGTTCGTGGCCCGGATGAACGCCCGCGCGGCGGAGCTGGGTATGACGGGCACCCACTTTTCCAACACCCACGGCTATCATGACGACGACCACTACACCACCGCCTACGACATCTACCGGATGTGCCGCCAGGCAATGGAATTCGAAACTTTCCGCACCATCGTATCTGCCAAAAACTATACCATGCCCGCCACCAACTTCCACCCGGAGGAGCGTATCGTCCGTTCCACCAACGCCCTGATCTCCAACTTCCGGGTCGCGGGTTACATCTACGAATACGCCACCGGCATCAAGACCGGCCATACGCCGGAAGCCGGCTACTGCCTGGCCGCCTCCGCCACCAAGGATGGGCACACCCTCCTCTCCGTCGTGATGGGCTGCGAGCGGGAGCCAGGCACCACCGGCAGCGAAGGCTTTCTCTACTTTGACGAGACAACCCGCCTATTGGAGTGGGGCTTTCGCAACTTCTCCCGCCGCACCATTCTGGACGATACCGCCCTGGATATCGCAGAGGTGGAGGTAACGCTTTCCGAGCAGGCCAACTATGTGGCCGTGCGCCCCGAAGGCTCCATTGTCGCCTGTCTGCCCAACGACCTGGATGCGGAGGATTTCACCCGCTCCTGGACGCTGGACGCGGAAAGCGTCGAGGCTCCCGTGGAGGAGGGCCAGGTGCTGGGCTCCATCACCGTGTCCCTGAACGGGAAGGAATACGGCTCTCTCCCGCTGGTGGCCCTGAACAGCGTGTCCCGTTCCGAGCTTTTGTACCGTCTGGACCGTATTCAGAAGTTTTTTGACCAGCTTTGGGTCAAGCTGGTCCTCCTGGCCGTCCTCGTTCTGATCGTGGTGCTGGTGCTGCGGCGCCTGTTTACCCGGGGCGGCCGGGGCGGCGGCAGGCGGGGCGGGTACGCTTACAGCGGCGCCTCCCGTTACAGCGGACGCCGCCGCCGGTAGCGCCGCATATTCCGCGGACATGCCATCGCAGCCGCCTGCGCGCGGGACGGAATGCGCCGTCCCGCGCGCTTTTTTCTCGACACGCGGGATTTGTCGGGATAAACCTCCTGCATGAGGTCTTTACAGCAAACCGTTCAACGCGGCAGCGGAGCTGGCCGTGCGCCCCTGCGTGGGCGCCGGCGCAGGAGGCCGCCCCGGAAAGCAGATCAGGCGTACAGCCAGCGGAATATTTAAGGCATCGCCGCACAATTCCCCACGCACGTCTTGGCGGCCAATCTGCCCCACAAATGCGTTGCAAAACCTTGCAATACAAAAAGTATTCCTGCGGTTTTGCGCCTTTTTGCGGCACAAATTTTCGCGCCGATCCGCAC